>DASXNC010000138.1:0-3677 GCA_036495325.1 Steroidobacteraceae bacterium | reverse complement strand
AGGCGCTCTCGGCAACCGCTGGCGTTTTGGCGCTTACCGCCGTATAAGCGCGCCTCTCGGCCTTCCGCTCTTCGTTTCACGAAAGTAAGGAGTGCCCATGGACGCTCGAAGCCGCTCGAAGATCTCCCGGCGCGACGTGCTCTACGCCGGGCTCCTGGCCAGCCTCGGGACGGGTGCATTAGCCGGCCGCGGCGCGGGCGCCACGTGGGCCGCCGAGCCCTCAGAGAGCGGCGGAGCGTCCCGCGAGCCGCTGATTCTGAAGCCGATTCCCTCGACGGGTGAGCGCATCCCGGTCATCGGGCTCGGCACAGACTCGTTCGACGACTCCGATCGCGATGCGATCCGCGCGGAGATCGCGAAAATGCATCAGCTCGGAGGCACCGTCATCGATACGGCGGCGGCCTACGGCGACAGCGAGGCGCTGATCGGGGAGGCGCTCGCCGACTCGGGGCTGCACGGCAAGATGTTTCTCGCGACCAAGCTCACCAACGGCGGCGGCTTTTTCTACGGGGGAGGCATCGGCGGCCAGAAGAGCTTCGACCGCTCGCTTCAGCGCCTGAAGACGGATAAGGTCGACCTGCTGCAGGTTCACAACCTGAGCGGAGTCGATGAGCTCATGCCACTGCTCACCGACTGGAAGCGTGCGGGGAAGATTCGCTACTACGGTGTGACGACGTCACGCGTCGGCCAGCATGACGACATGGTCGCGGTCATGCGCAAGCACCCGCTCGATTTTATCCAGGTCGACTACTCGATCGCGAATCGCGACGCGGAGAAGCAGATCTTCCCGCTCGCTATCGAGCGCCGGATCGCGGTGCTCGCAAATCTGCCGCTCGTCCATGGACAGCTGATGGAGCAGATCTCCGAGCGCAAGCTCCCCGACTTCGCGCGAGAAATCGGGGTCTCGAGCTGGGGTCAGTTCCTTCTCAAATACGTCGCCTCCCACCAGGCCGTCACGTGCGCGATTCCCGGCTCGACCAAGCTCGCGCATCTCATTGACAACCAGGGCGCCGGGCGCGGCACGCTCCCCGATGCCGCGATGCGGCGGCGGATGGAGGAATACTGGAGCAAGGTTACCGCCTGAAGTTGCGGGGCGATCCGCTTACCGCACGAGATCCCGGTACGCGTGCCACGTGGCATGCCCGAGGAGCGGGGCGATGACGATCATTCCAACGAGGAGCGTCGCGAAGCCGAGCGCGGTCAGCACCACGATCAGGCCGCTCCACACGAGCATCGCGGGAATGTTCTTGAGCGTCGCCCGGACACTCGCCGTTATCGCATCCACCGCACCCATCCCGCGATCGATGATCAGCGGGACTGTCACCACGGACAGCGTGAACACGATCGCGGCGAGCACGGCTCCCGACCCGATGTAGGCGAGCGCCTGCGCGCGATCGATGGCTCCGGTGAAGCTGCCCCAGAGCAGCACTTCGGCGCTCGGTGCCGGGCCGGTGACGAGCGTGCTCAGCATGACCTGCGAGGCGACCAGCCATACAAAGGCGATCGCGGCGAGCAGAGCACCGAACTGAGCGAGGCTCGTCGGATTGCGCGCCACCGCGTCGAGCGAAGCGTCGAACCCGGTGGACTCGTGCGCGGCGTAGCGTCTCGAGAGCTCGCAGAGGCCGGTCGTCATGACAGGGCCGACGAGCAGGTAGCCAGTCGCCGCCGCGACGACGAGAAACAAGTGCGCGCTTGCGATCCCGAGGAGCACCCAGCCCATCGTGACGATGAGCACACCGTGCGCGAGGCTCGCCCATCCGAGGTGCCTGAGATCGTCCCAGCCCCTGCGCAGCCAGATGATCGACTGCAGCGCCGGCACGCGGCGGATCTCCACATGGGGCACGGAATGTTTGCCAAGGGTGACCGAGGTCGCCATGGTTGACTCCTCAGATTGCTGCCGGGCGGCTCCGGGCGCGCTCGCCGCGCGGGCGGCTCCGGGTCCATACTACTCTCCTCGACCAGAGGTGGGGACATGGCGCGCATCGTGCTTGGAATGTGGTCCTCTCACGGCCCGACGCTCTCGACGACTCCTGAGCAGTGGCTGCTCAGAGTCCCATGGGATCGGAGCAAGAAGGACCACCCCTTCCGCGGCCACGTCTACGATTACGATGCACTCGTCGAGCTGCGGAAGGACGAAAACCTCGCGGCGCAATGCTCGCTTCCGGAGCGCGAGAGGCGCGCCGCCGCCTGCCAGCGTGCAATCGGGCGGATGGCGGATGCCTTCGAGGCCGCCGCGCCGGATGCCGCCGTGATACTCGGCAACGATCAGAGCGAGCTCTTCCTCGATGACCTGATTCCGGCGATCACAGTGTTCCGCGGCGAGAAGCTGTGGGATCAGCCGGCGACGGCCGAGCAGGCGGCGCGCATGCCGCCGGGCATTCACGAGGCGGAGTGGGGCCACAGTCCTCCGCAATACACCGAGTACCCCGGACTGCCCGATCTGGCGCTCCACATCGTGCGGTGCGCGACGGAGTCCGGTTTCGATGTGGCGAGCTCGATGCGGCTTCCGCAGCACCCGGGGCACTGGGTGAGCGGGATGCCGCATGCGTTCGGCTTCATCTACCGTCAGATCATGCGCGATCGCGTCGTGCCCAACGTGCCCGTCATCCTCAACACGTTTTATCCACCCAATCAGCCGACCGCCCGGCGCTGCTTCGAGCTGGGGCGGCTCGTCGGGCGCGCGATTCGCTCGTGGCCGGGGGATCAGCGGATCGCTGTGTTCGGCTCGGGCGGCATGAGCCACTTCGTGATCGACGAGGACCTCGACCGGCGAATTTTCGATGCGCTTCGCGCACGCGACGGAGAGGCGCTCTGCGCCATCCCGGAGAGCTACTTTCAATCGGGATCCTCGGAGCTCAAGAACTGGGTGGCGGCGGCCGGCGCCCTCTTCGATACGGACCTCGCCGGGGATGTCGTCGATTACCAGCCGTGCTATCGCTCCGAGGGCGGGACGGGGACGGCGAACGGTTTCGTGTGTTGGAGCCAGGCGCATTCATGATTATCGACTGCCACGGACACATCAGCGCCCCGGTCGAGCTGTGGGCGTACAAGGGAACCTTGCTTGCGCATCGCGGCGCACACGGGCGCGGAGGCGTGCGGGTGAGCGACGAGCAGCTGATCGCCGCTGCCAACAAGGTGGAGATCGGACCCGCGGGCCACCTCGATCTGATGAAGCGCCACGGCACGGATTTGCAGCTCATCTCGCCGCGGCCGTTTCAAATGATGCATTCGGAGCGGCCCGGAAAGCTCGTCCACTGGTTCACCGAGGAGGTGAACACGCTCATCTCGCGCCAGTGCAAGCTCCTCCCGGACCGGTTCGTCCCGGTCTGCGGGCTTCCTCAGGCGGCCGGCGAGCCGATCGAGCGGGTATTCCCCGAGCTCGAGCGGTGCGTGAAGCAGCTCGGATTCAAAGGCTGCCTGCTCGATCCGGACCCGTACGAGAACAGCGGAGTCGAGGCGCCCGGGCTCGGGGAGCGATACTGGTATCCGCTCTACGAGAAGCTCTGTGAGCTCGATATCCCTGCGCACATCCACTCGACGGGCTCGCGCTCGGAGCGCACGCCGTACTCGCTGCATTTCATCAACGAGGAGTCGATCGCCGTCTACAACCTGGTCAATTCGACCGTGCTCGACGATTTCCCGAATTTGAAGATTCTCGTCTCGCACGGCGGCGGGGC
>DASXNC010000137.1:0-6362 GCA_036495325.1 Steroidobacteraceae bacterium | reverse complement strand
CTCGTGCTCGCCGCGACGCTCGGCGCGAACTTTGGGATCTACGGTCCCGCATTCGAGCTGATGGAACACGCCGCCCGCGAGCCGGGGAGCGAGGAGTACCTCGATTCCGAGAAGTATCAGATACGCAGCTGGGAGCTCGGGCGGTCCGACAGTCTCGCGGAGCTCGTCGCGCTCGTGAACCGCATCCGGCGCGAGCACCCCTCGCTCAAGAGCGACGCGCGGCTCGTCTTTCACCGCTCGGACAACGAGACGCTCCTCGCCTACAGCAAGACGACGCCGGACCTGAGCGATGCGATCCTCGTCGTCGTCAATCTCGATCCGCATCACACCCAATCGGGCTGGCTCGATCTCGACCTCACCTCGCTCGGCCTCGAGGTGGACCAATCCTTCCAGGCGCACGACCTGCTCTCGGGCGCACGCTTCCTGTGGCGCGGCGCCCGCAATTTCATTCTGCTCGAGCCGGCCCGGGGTCCCGCCCACGTGCTGCACTTGAGACGGCGCGTGCGCAGTGAGCGCGATTTCGACTACTTCCTCTAAAAGCCACGCCTCATGAAAGCGACCGTCGAGCGCACGCCCGTGCCCGAAACTCCGGCGCCGCCGCCGGAGCCGGCGCCGGCCCGCGATACTCTCTGGTACCGGGATGCGGTCGTCTACGAGTGCCACGTCCGCGCGTTTCACGACAGCAACGATGATGGGATCGGCGACTTCGGCGGCCTCACCTCGAAGCTCGACTACATCGAGGACCTCGGCGTCAACACCGTGTGGCTGCTGCCGTTCTATCCATCTCCCGGGCGGGACGACGGCTACGACATCGCGAACTATCGCGACATCCACCCCCAGTACGGCACGCGCGCCGACTTCAGGCGCTTCATCCAGGAGGCGCACCGGCGCGGCATCCGCGTCATCACCGAGCTCGTCATCAATCACACCTCCGACCAGCATCCCTGGTTCCAGGCCGCGCGGCGCGCGCCGGCCGGCTCGCGCAAGCGGGATTTCTACGTCTGGAGCGACACTCCGACGCGCTACGCGGGCACTCGCGTCATCTTCACCGACACCGAGACGTCGAACTGGACGTGGGATCCGGTGGCCCAGGCGCATTACTGGCACCGCTTCTTCAATCACCAGCCGGATCTCAATTTCGACAATCCGCACGTCGAGCGCGCGGTGACGCGCATCATGAAGTTCTGGCTCGATCAGGGAGTCGACGGGCTGCGGCTCGACGCCATTCCCTACCTCGTCGAGCGCGAGGGCACGAGCAACGAGAATCTGCGGGAGACACACGAGGTCGTACGGCGCATCCGCCGCGTGATCGACCAGCGCTACGCGGACCGGATGCTGCTCGCCGAAGCGAATCAGTGGCCGGAAGACGTGCGCGACTACTTCGGCAACGGGGACGAGTGCCACATGGCCTATCACTTCCCGCTGATGCCGCGCATGTACATGGCGATCGCGCAGGAGGACCGTTACCCGATCACCGAGATCATCGATCAGACGCCCGACATCCCGGCCGCCTGCCAGTGGGCGATCTTCCTGCGCAATCACGACGAGCTGACTCTCGAGATGGTCACGAGCGAGGAGCGCGACTACATGTACCGGATGTACGCCGCCGACCCGCGCTCCCGCCTCAATCTCGGGATTCGCCGCCGGCTCGCACCGCTCCTCGACAACGACATCGATCGCATCAAGCTCATGAACGGCCTGCTGCTCTCGATGCCCGGCTCGCCGATCATCTACTACGGCGACGAGATCGGCATGGGCGACAATATCTTCCTCGGCGACCGCAACGGCGTGCGAACGCCGATGCAGTGGAGCCCCGATCGCAACGCAGGCTTCTCGCGTGCCGATCCGCAGCAGCTTTACCTGCCGCCCATCATGGACCCGATCTACGGGTTTCAGGCAGTGAACGTCGAGGCGCAGACCCGGGACCGCTCCTCGCTTCTCAACTGGATGAAGCGAATGCTGGACGTCCGCAAGGGGACGCAGGTGTTCGGTCGCGGCGCGATGCGTTTCATCCGCCCCGGAAACCGCAAGGTGCTCGCCTATGTGCGCGAATATGGGGACGACGTCGTGCTCTGCGTCGTGAACCTCGCGCGCTCGGCGCAGCCCGTCGAGCTCAATCTCGCCGAGTTCAAGGGCCGCGTCCCGATCGAGATGCTCGGCCGTACGGCCTTTCCGCCGATCGGTGACCTGCCGTATCTGCTCACGATGCCCGGCCACGGCTTCTACTGGTTTCGCCTGAGCCTCGAAGCCGAGGCGCCCGCCTGGCACGAGGAGCGGCTCGCGCGCGAGGACGCGCCGGTGCTGGTGCTCATCGACCGCTGGAACAGCTTCTTTCCGGAGCACGTTGCGCTCTGGCGCGGAGGTCTCGCTGCGCGGCTCCGCTCGCAGCTCGAGGAGCGCGTCCTGCCCGGATACCTCGCCACGCAGCGCTGGTATGCGGGCAAGGGCGCGCCGATCACCGGCGCGCGACTCGCGGATCAGGCGCCTTGGACTGCCTCGGGCGAGTGCCTGTTCGCGCTCTTCGATGTGCAGAGTGCGGCGGAGAGCGCACGCTATTTCGTCCCGCTCACACTTGCTTTCGAGGATATCGCGAGCGCGCAACCGGAGCGCTGGAACCGCCTGCGCGCGGCCGCCGTCGCACGCGTGAGGCAGCAGGCGCGCACGGGCGTGCTCGCGGATGCCTTCGCGGACGAGACGTTCTGCCGGATGCTCGTCGAGCAGATCGGGCAGGGCGGTGAGCTGCCGCTCGCGCAAGGGCGCCTGCGCTTCACGCCGACGAGCGTGTATGCGGAGCTGCGCGGGGAGCCGGACGCGGAGCTCGTGGTTGCCCAGCCGCTCGCGACAAGCAGCAATACAGCGCTCCGGGTCGGTGAGCGGTTGTTTCTCAAAGCGCTGCGTCGTGTGGAATCCGGAATTCATCCGGAGCTCGACATCGGGCGCTTCCTCACGGAGGTCGCACACTTCCCAAACATCGTGCCGCTCGCGGGGGCCGTCGAGTATGTCGGCAGCGACGGGAGCGTTGCCACGCTCGCGCTCCTGCAGGCGTTCATCCAGAACCAGGGCGACGGGTGGGAGTACACGGTCAGCTATCTCGTCCGCTTCCTCGAGGACCGGCGGACAGCGCCGCGGGTGCCGCAGGATGCGCACAATGTCTACTTGGCTCTGATACACATGCTCGGAGAGCGCACAGCGGGCCTGCATCGGGCGCTCGCGACCCCGACCGACAATCCCGACTTCGGGGGCGAGCCCTTGAGCGGCGCCGACCTCGAGCTTTGGCGCAGCCGGGTGGACGAGGAGGCCCGCGCGACGCTCGACATGCTGAGCCGTCTCGATGAGCTCCCGCAGTCCGTGCGGGCCGACGCCGGTGCACTCTATGCCCGGCGCGACGCCCTGCTCCGCCGCATCGACGCCCTCGCTCCCGCCGCCGTGCACGGCATCAAGATACGACACCACGGCGATTTCCATCTCGGCCAGGTGCTCTTGAAGCGCAACGACTGGGTCATCGCGGACTTCGAGGGCGAGCCGGCGAGGCCACTCGCCGCCCGGCGCGAGAAGAGCACTCCGTTGCGCGACGTGGCGGGCATGCTGCGCTCTTTCACTTATGCGCGCTCGGTCGCAATGCAGCGCTGCACGGCCGAGTCGCACGAGGATTGCGCGCGCTGGCGCCCGGCGCTCCTCGCGTGGGAGCGCGCGACGCGCGCTGCGTTTCTCGCGGCCTACGAGGCAGGCGTGCGCGACTCGGAACTGTACGGCGACTTCCGTGAGGCTCGTCCGCTCATCGAGCTGTTCGAGCTCGAGAAGGCGCTCTACGAGCTGCGCTATGAGTTGCGGAACCGACCGGACTGGGCGGGCATTCCACTCACGACACTGCTCGAGCTCGCCGGAGCGTAGCGAGGGTACGATGGATACGGGACAGCCGGAGCAAACGACCGAAGCGGGCGGCACGGCCCGCGCACCGTCGCCGAGCGGTGAGCCGCCGCCCGCCGACGGGCCCATCGCACGCGCGCCGCACGCGGCGCGCCGCACCGCCCCCGCGGACGGTGAGATCACGGCCGTCTGGCCCGGCGCTCAGTACCCCCGCGGAGCCACCTGGGACGGCGAAGGCGTCAACTTCGCCTTCTTCTCCGAACACGCGACGCGCGTCGAGCTGTGCCTCTTCGATCCGAGCGGCCGGCAGGAGCGCCAGCGGCTCGAGCTCAAAGAGCGGACCGATTTCGTCTGGCACTGCTACCTGCCCGAGGCGCGTCCCGGTCAGCTCTACGGCTTTCGCGTTCACGGTCCCTACGAGCCCGAGCGCGGCCACCGCTTCAATCCGAACAAGCTTCTGATCGAGCCCTACGCGAAGCAGATCGTCGGGCAGCTGAGATGGAGCGATGCGCAGTTCGGCTACCGCGTCGGCCACTCGCGCGCCGATCTCTCCTTCGACAAACGCGACAACGCGCCGGGCATGCCGAAATGCCGCGTCATCGATCCGGCGTTCACCTGGGGGGATGACCGTCCGCCGCGGACCCCGTGGCACGACACGGTCATCTACGAGCTGCACGTCCGCGGCTTTACGATCCGTCATCCCGAAGTGCCGCCGCGCCTGCGTGGCACCTACGAGGCGCTTGCGACCGCCCCGGTCATCGAGCATCTGCTGCGGCTCGGGGTGACAGCGGTCGAGCTGATGCCGATCCACGCGTTCATCAATGACCGGCACCTCCTCGACCGCGGCCTCACCAACTACTGGGGCTATAACACCATCGGATTCTTCGCGCCCGAGATGCGCTACAGCGCGAGCGGGCACGTCGGCGAGTTCAAGACCGCCGTGAAGGCGCTGCACAGCGCAGGGATCGAGGTGATACTCGATGTGGTCTACAACCACACGGCCGAGGGCAATCACCTCGGGCCGACGCTCTCGTTCCGAGGAGCGGACAACGCGGCGTACTACCGGCTGAAGCCTGACGAGCCGCGCTACTACATGGACTTCACCGGCACGGGCAATACTCTCAATCTGCAGAATCCGCACGTGCTGCAGCTCATCATGGACTCGCTGCGCTACTGGGTGACCGAGATGCACGTCGATGGATTCCGCTTCGATCTCGCCTCCGCGCTCGCGCGCGAGCTCTTCGACGTGGACCGCCTCGGCTCGTTCTTCGACACCATCAGCCAGGACCCGGTGCTCTCGCAAGTGAAGCTGATCGCCGAGCCCTGGGATGTGGGCCAGGGTGGCTATCAGGTCGGCAATTTTCCCCCGGGCTGGAACGAGTGGAACGACAAGTACCGCGACTCCATGCGCTCGTACTGGAAAGGCGACGACGGCCTCATCGGCGAGCTCGCGCGGCGCTTCTCGGGCTCCGCCGATCTATACGAGGCCGGTGGCAGGAAGCCTCATGCGAGCATCAACTTCATCACCGCGCACGACGGCTTCACGCTCGAGGACCTCGTGAGCTACAACGGCAAGCACAACGAGGCGAACGGAGAGGACAACCGCGACGGCACGGACAACAACCGCTCCTGGAACTGCGGCGCCGAGGGGCCGACCGACGATGCGGGGATCCGGGCGCTTCGCCTGCGGCAAAAGCGCAATCTCGTTGCGACGCTCCTCCTGTCGCAGGGCGTCCCGATGATCCTCGCGGGCGACGAGCTCGGGCGTACCCAGCAGGGCAATAACAACGCCTATTGCCAGGACAGCGAGATCTCCTGGCTCGACTGGCAGCTCTCGGACGAACAGCGCGGTTTCCTCGCATTCGTGCAGCAGATGGTGCAGTTGCGCAGGCGACATCCCGTGTTCGCGCGGCGGCGGTTCCTGCGCAGCCAGCCGATCTCCGGCGACGGTATGAAGGACGTGGCCTGGCTCAGTCCCTCGGGCGCGGAAATGAGCGACAACGAATGGAATCAGGCGTTCGCCCGCGCCCTGGGGGTGTACCTCGTCGGTGCCGCGATCGAGCGCGTCGACGGCCGCGGGCGGCCGATCACGGACGAGAACTTTCTGCTGCTCTTCAATGCGCACTACGAGCCGATCCCGTTCACTCTGCCGCCGTGCCGCATCGGCTGCCGCTGGTCGGCGCTCATCGACACCGCGCGCGATGATCTCCATCCGTTCGCACGGGGCGAGCCCTATCCGCTCGAGGGTCGCTCGCTCGCACTGCTCACCGAGATCGCCGATGGCTGACCTGCCCGGGCGACTGGAGCTCCAATCCATGGCGAGGATTGCCGACCGTCCACCGCAGCGCGAACGCCTCCATCGAATGCCATTCGGCGCGGAGCCGACGCCTGAAGGAGCCGTGCGGTTCCGGCTGTGGGCGCCCGCGGCGCGGCGGATCGAGCTGGTGCTGCTCGGAGCTCTCGAGCAATCCGGGGCGCGCCACGAGCCGCAGAGC
>DASXNC010000136.1:0-5591 GCA_036495325.1 Steroidobacteraceae bacterium | reverse complement strand
GGTCGGTTTCTGGTCCTCGACACCCCGCTCGCCGCGCCGTGCAATCCCGGCCACCTCGACGTTGGCAATGCGCGATCCGTGCTCACGATGCTCGATCGCGCCATCGACGGTTGCCTCTCCGGCGAATTCGACGCCATGGTCACCGCGCCGGTCCAGAAGAGCTGCATGCTCGATGCAGGAATCGTCTTCTCCGGGCACACGGAATACCTTGCGGAGCGCACCGGCGCGCCGCGTCCCGTCATGATGCTCGCTGCCGCCGGCTTCCGCGTCGCTCTCGCAACCACGCACCTGCCCTTGCGGGAGGTAGGCGCCGCCATCACGATCGAGTCTCTCGGGGAGATTCTCGACATTCTCAATCGCGATCTCGCGCGCTGGTGGCGCCTGGCCGCTCCTCGAATCGCCGTTTGCGGTCTCAATCCGCACGCAGGCGAGAGCGGCCACCTCGGCGATGAGGAGGTGCGCACGATTGCTCCGGCGCTCGCACGCGCGCGCGAGCGCGGAATACGGGCCGACGGCCCGCTCCCCGCGGACACGGTCTTCGTACCAAAACTGCTCGACCGCTACGACGTGGTGCTCGCCATGTACCACGACCAGGGACTACCCGTGATCAAGCACGCATGCTTCGAGAGCGCCGTCAACGTGACACTCGGCCTGCCGATCGTGCGCACTTCGGTGGATCACGGCACCGCGCTCGATCTCGCGGGCACCGGACGCGCGGAGGCGGGAAGCCTGCTCGCCGCCATCCGGCTCGCCGCCGACATGGCGAGCGGCTGAATCAGCGCCATCCGGCCGCCCCGTGCAGCGTCCTCGAAAGCGCTTCGGCCAGCACTTCCTCCATGACCCCGCCGTCATCGACCGCCTCGTGCACGCGATCGATCCGCGCGCCGGGGACCACCTCGTCGAAATCGGCCCCGGCCGCGGCGCCCTGACTCGGCGTTTGCTCGCGGCCCCGCTCGCCTCGCTCGACGCCATCGAGATCGACCACGACTTGAGCGCAAGGCTCGACGCCGAGCTCGCCGCCGATCCCCGTTTCACTCTGATTCGGGCCGATGCCCTCGAGACCGATCTCGAGGCCCTCGCCCGCACGCGCGGCGGGCAGCTGCGCCTCAGCGGCAATCTGCCGTACAACCTCTCGACGCCGCTCATTTTTCATTTCATCGCGAGCCGCGCCGTGCTCATCGATCTACACGTGATGCTGCAGCGTGAGGTCGTCGCTCGCATCGCTGCCCGGCCCGGAACGGGCGACTACGGGCGCCTGACGGTGATGCTGGCGCCGTGGGTATCGGCCGAGCGGCTGTTCGACGTGGGCCCGGGCGCCTTCCAGCCGCCGCCCCGCGTGTGGTCCACCGTCGTGCGCCTGAACGTTCTGCCGCAACCGGCCTTCACGGTGAGCGGCGGATTCGAGGCGGTGGTCGCCGCCGCCTTCTCACACCGGCGCAAGACCCTGCGCAATGCGCTCCGCGGGCTGTTGACCGGCGAGGACATCGCGGCATGCGGTCTCGATCCCGGCGCCCGACCCGAGACCATCGCGCCGAGCCAATTCAACGACCTCGGCGCTCGCCTCGCGAGCCGTACGGTCGTACAGACGCAAGCAACCCGTCGTACAATGCGGCAGGCGAGCCGCTCCGCGCGCCGAACGCCCGGCCCTTAAGCAATCGGGCTGCTCGGGGACACCGCCACTGGCTCGTTGCGAGGTGCTGTGCATGTCCGCCTATCGTCGCATCCTGCTCGCCACGGATCTCAGCGACGACAGCCTCTCCGTCGCGCGACGCGCGCAGGCCCTCGCCTCCTCTCTCGGGGCGGCGCTCGAGATTCTTCATGTCGTCGAGTACGTCCCGGTCGAGCCCATGGGCGAGACTCTGATGCCCGCCGTGCAGATCGAGGAGGAACTGCTCGCCCGCGCTCGCAAACAGCTGCAGGCCCTCGCCACGGAGATCGGCATTCCCGAGGAGCGTTGCAGCGTCGAGGCGGGCAATATCAAGGCGGAGATCGTGCGCGGTGCGCGCGAGCGCCACTCGGACCTCATCGTGGTCGCGAGCCGCGAGCGCCACGGTCCGTCCATCTTCCTCAACCTCACCGAGGACACTGTGCTGCACGCTGCCCCCTGCGACGTGCTCGCGATGCGGATCGGACGCTAGGATAGCGACATGGAAGAGACCGAAGCCACGAGAGAGACGCCGGATGCGGCGGCCGATGCGCCGAGCCGGGCCGATGACCCCGCTCGGCCGGATAATGCTGAGACACAGGTGGCTGACGCGAAGATCCGCGTCGAAGTGGAAACCGCGTTCGTCCCCGGAGAATCGGATCCCGCCAAGACGCGGTACGTCTTCGCCTACACCATCACGATTCGCAACGAAGGGTCGAGGCCCGCACGCCTGCTCGCGCGGCACTGGATCATCACCGATGCCAACGGCCAGGTGCAGGAAGTGCGCGGTGACGGCGTCGTCGGCGAGCAGCCGTATTTGAGACCCGGCCAGGGCTTTCGTTACACGAGCGGAGCCGTGCTCGAGACGCCGCTCGGCGTCATGCAGGGCAGCTATCAAATGGTCGCCGACGACGGCCGCCGGTTCGATGCGCCGATTGCGCCGTTCAGGCTCGCCATGCCCGGGATCCTGCACTGATCGGTGCGATACGCGATCGGAGACATTCAGGGCTGTGCGGAGGAGCTGCGCGAGCTCCTGGCGCGACTCGATTTCTCGCCTGACCGGGACGAGCTCTGGTTCGTCGGCGACCTCGTGAATCGCGGCCCGCGCTCTCTGCAGGCGCTGCGCGACGTGCGGGCGCTCGGCGGCAATGCGACCGTGGTCCTCGGCAACCACGATCTGCATCTCCTCGCCGTCGTCTTCGGCGCGCGTCCGGTCGGCCGTGCCGGCGATACGCTCGACGATGTTCTCGAGGC
Source organism: Steroidobacteraceae bacterium (assembly GCA_036495325.1). GTDB lineage: Bacteria > Pseudomonadota > Gammaproteobacteria > Steroidobacterales > Steroidobacteraceae > JASHUC01. Next base: position 2,692 of record DASXNC010000136.1, on the reverse strand, counting down.
ATCTGACCGCGATGCTCTCATCGAGTGGCTGCTCGCGCGCCCGCTCGCCCACTTCGACGCCGCGCGCCGCGATCTGCTGGTTCACGCCGGACTCGTCCCCGAGTGGAGCGTGCCAAAGGCGCTAGCGCTCGCCGGCGAGGTCGAGGCGGCCCTGCAACGCGACCCGCGCGCTTTCTTCGCAAACATGTACGGCGATCAGCCCGACCGCTGGCGCGATGAGCTCGAGGGGCCCGAGCGATTGCGCTTCGTCGTCAATGTGCTGACGCGAATGCGGGTCTGTACGGCCGACGGACGCATCGATCTGAAGATCAAAGGCCCCCCGGCGAAGGCGCATAAAGGCTTCCGTCCCTGGTTCGAGCACGAGCATCGGGCGAGCCGCGACGCGCGGATCGTCTTCGGTCACTGGTCCGCGCTCGGTTATGTCAAGGCGCCAGGGGTACTCGGACTCGACACAGGGTGCGTGTGGGGCGGGGCGCTCACAGCCCAGCGGCTCGACGCCGATGAGCCGCCGGTCAGCGTGCCTTGCGGCGGCTATCGCTCCCCGGGCGCGGGGGCGGATTCCTGACCAGGAGATGTGTCCGGCGGCGGCGCGGGTGCCGGCTGCCAGACGACGTTGATCTGAGGCGTTGTGCTCGAGTACAGGCTCGGCGCGAGCACGAGGTCCACGGGCTTCGCACCCGTCGGGACGATGGGGACTACCCAGCGCTGGTCCGCTCGCACCTCGAGCTCGCCGACCGAACCGGGCATGACACGCAGTGCGAGCCGGAATGGCCAGGTCGTTCCGGCGGGCGTCGTGAGCACGATGTGCCCCGTTCCGGAGATGCCCTGAAGATCGAGGACGAGAGTATTTCGGTTCCAGTACTGCGGGAACGGCGCGGCAGCGCCAGCGGCATCGGTGATCACGAGCTCCTGCACCGGCTGCGGCGGGGGTGCCGGGCGGTGTGACCAGGGCATGTGCAGGTGGGGCAGATGGCTGCAGCCGGCCGCGCAGATCGCGACGGCGGCCACGGTGACAGCGGCTGCAGTGAGCCGCAGCATCCTGCGAGCACCGCGCTTCGATCCGATCATTCCCTGGGCGATTGCTGCTTCGGACACCCCCACCTCCGCCGGTCGCCCTCGCGACCTCATGCGCTACGATACGCGAGTCGGCCTTCCCGGGCACACCCGTATGCAGACGCAGACACTCAAGCCCGTCGACTTCCGCCGCTGGATCGAGGCGAACCGCGAGCAGCTCAAGCCGCCCGTCGGTAACAAACGCGTTTTCCGCGACAGCGAGATGATCGTGCAGGTCGTCGGCGGCCCGAACTCGCGCAAGGACTTCCACGTCGACCCCGGCGAGGAGCTGTTCTATCAGATCGAGGGCGACATGCTGCTCAAGACGGTGCAGGACGGCCGGCTCGTCGATGTGCCGATCCGAGAGGGGGAGATGCTGCTGCTCCCGGCGCGCATCCCTCACTCCCCACAACGCTTTGCAAATACGGTCGGCCTCGTCGTCGAGCGTGACCGCCGCGCAGGCGAGGAGGATGGCCTGCAGTGGTACTGCGAGCGCTGCGGCCGGCTTCTTTACGAAGAATTCTTTCCGCTCACGAACATCGAGACTCAGTTCCCGCCGGTGTTCGAGCGGTTCTTCGGCAGTCTCGACCGGCGCACCTGCAAGCACTGTGGCGCCGTCATGGAGCGGCCCGGTTGAAAGCGCGCGTGAGCGCCGGCGGCGTCGATTGGGAAATCGAGCTGGACCGCCCGGCGAGTCTCGCAATCGAGACGAGCTTCGCAGGCGAAGGGCTCCGCGCCTTCGGCGCGCCGCACGCGAGCTCGCTTCCCCTCCGCGTCCCCGGATTCAGCGGCAGTGTCGCTTCCGGCGCCAGCTGCAACTGCCGCACGATCACCCTCACCCCGCATTGCAATGCCACGCACACGGAGTGCGCAGGGCATCTCACCTCGCAAACACTCGATGCGTTGCGAGTCGTGCCGTTCGGCCTGCTCCCCGCGGTGCTCCTGACGGTCACACCGCCCGAGGACCTGATCATCACGCGCCGGCGGCTCGAGTCGGCTTGGCGGCGCGCGCATTCGTCGACGGCCCCGCTCGCCGCGGTGATCCGGACGCTTCCCAACGACGTGGCGAAGCGCCGCCGCGATTACACCGGCGGTACCGCACCCTATCTCGCGGCGGAAGCCGCGCAGCTGCTCGTCGAGCGCGGGATCGAGCATCTGATCGTCGATCTCCCCTCGGTCGACCGGATGACGGACGAGGGCCGGCTCGCGGCTCATCGCGTATTTTTCGGCCTGCCGCCCGGGGCGACCGATCTCGCTCTCGCGGCGCGCGCCCACTGCACGATCACCGAGCTCGCGTATGTGCCGGACTCAGTGCGCGACGGCGAGTATCTGCTCGAGATTCAAATCCCCGCATTGAGCGGAGATGCCGTGCCGAGCAGGCCGCTGCTTTACGCTGCCAAGCGGATCGCGAGAAGCAAACATGGCCGGCGGTGATCTGACACTCGCGGCTGCGCAGGCGCGCGATGCCGCGGATCCGCTTGCGAGCTTCAGACGCGAGTTCGCGCTCCCGCGAGATGCGCGCGGCGAACCCCTCGTGTATCTCTGCGGGCACTCGCTCGGTCCCATGCCCATTGCCGCGCGCGAGATCGTGCGCGAGGAGCTCGACGACTGGGCGCACCTTGGCGTTCACGGGCATGAG
>DASXNC010000135.1:0-1725 GCA_036495325.1 Steroidobacteraceae bacterium | reverse complement strand
GCAGCCCCGTCGCGCGCAGGGCGGAAGTGGCGGCGGCGCGTCGCACGCTCCACTCGTACCAGGACAACGCACCGGCCGAGCGGGCGGGCCCGAAGATCGATCTCACGGTCGAGGTGTGCGCGAGGACCCCGCGAAGGTACTGCGCGTCCGCAGGAGCGATCCTCGGGAGAGCGTGGATGAGCGCAGGTACCGCATCGGGGGAGACCCTTGCGAGTCGCCCGAGATAGATCGCATCGAGCTTGCCCGTGCGCGCAAAGCGCTCCACGTTCGCATTCACGATCCATTCGGAGGTGTTCCAATAACCGAGGACGGCGATGCACGCGATTGCGACGAGGGCGGCGCGGCGGATCAGCCTCGGCAGGTCGATTCTCGAACGCAGCTCGAAAGCGAGCAGCAGCAGTCCGCAAGCGATCGCGGCGCAGCCGAATTGCACGCGCAGCCGTGGTTCCGTATAGCCGTATGCCGCCTCGTAGAAACGGACTTTTGCGTAGGCGGAGGCGACGACGATGAGCGAGGCGCCAATCAAGGCCCAGGCGACGCCGCGCACGAGCGGCTCGCGGCGGCCGCGAAGCGCGCGTCGATCCAGAAGGAGGATGACGAGCGCGCAAAGCGCGGCCGAAGCGATCATCTCGCCGAAGCCACGATGGGTCGCCTCCGCGTAGGTCTCGCCCGGCGCGAGATGCACACTGCGGGGGCCGAGCCAATCCGACAGCTCGACCGCAAAGAACAGTAGATAGAGGCCGAAGGCGGCCCCGAGCACCAAGAGCCGCTCGACATCGGAATAACGCGCCTGCTCGGCCTCGTTGACACGCTGACCCGGTCGCTGACCTCGCGCACTGGAATCATTTGCTCCGGAGGCGAGCCCATAGGTTCCGAGCAGCACTGTCGCGAGCGCGAGGAAGAATAGATCGCGCGCGACGAACGTCCAGCTGACGACGGACGCCCAGGCCGCGTCGCGCCAGTCTGCGAGCGTGGGGTTGGCCGCACTGAGGAGCAGGAAGAGCGTGCCGCTGATGACGGCCGCCATCACGCCGCCTCGAACGACCGGCACCGCCTCGGACATCCGGATGAGCCCGAATGTTTGTGCGATTCGCGCGCCCGCCTCGGAGAGCACGAGTCGCAAGAGCGCGAGCGGTGCACGTGCAAGCTCGGCCGGGCCGAGGGAGTCGAGGGGCTTCGTGATCGCGAGAACGGCGAACCCGCAGAGAGCCGCCGTACCGAGAAAGATCAGAGCTTCAGCATGAGCGCTCGCGGTCACGACGGACGAGCCCGCGAGCACACAGGCGAGGATGAGAGCCGCGGCGGCGCAGCGGCCCACCGCGCGCGCTCGGCGCCCGATCACGAAAAATCCCGCCGCGGCAGCCAAGGTCCAGAGGGCCCAGTTGAGCCCGGCAACCGCATCGAAGCACGTCCAGCTGCCGAGCAGGGCGACGAGAATGGACCAACCCCAGATGGCGCCGAGCTCGACGGCGCCGTGCGAGGACGGTGCACCGGCATCCCGGGTCGTGAGTGCGGCGTTCAATGAGCCTCCCTTCGACGAAGGTGATTGTTCCTCTGTAATTCCATGTTGTCAAGTACTCTGCAATACAGAGTAAATGCCGATCGACGAGGCGGTAGTACACTGCGCGCGGGATATTTCGGGGAGTCTCGATCGATGCACCGCACCGGCCGCGCATCCACCCTCGCGGCGCTCGCGGGCGCCATCCTGCTCGCGGGCTGCGCCAC
>DASXNC010000134.1:0-2332 GCA_036495325.1 Steroidobacteraceae bacterium | reverse complement strand
GGCGATGATCTTCGTGGCGGGCTGCCTGCTCGCAAACGTCGCCGTGTGCTCGATCACCCCGGAGATGATCTTTTTCGTGAAGATCCACGGGGCGGCGGCGGCCGGCACGGCCGCCTCGGTGGGCGGCGGACACGGCCTCCTGGCCGCGCTCGCCGGGACGTTCCCGACGCTCCCCGACCGCGTGTTTCTCGTGACGCAGAATCTGGTCGCGCTTTTCGTCACGGGCGGGCTCGTGACGAGCCGCACGCTGATGGCGAAGCTATCGCCGCCCGACCGGCTCAACGAGTTCTTCGGTCTCTACGCCGTGTCCGGCAATGCGACCACGTTCCTCGGGCCGCTCGCCATCGGCATCGTCACCGCGCTTGCCGGGAGCCAGCGGGCCGGGGTCGCGGTGGGGATCGTGTTCCTGCTCGCGGGTTTGCTGCTGATGATCCCGGTCCGCGAGCACGGCGGGACTGGCGAGCGCCTCCGGTAGGCGGGCGGGGCCGGGCCGCGGTCTGAAGGACCCGCGGCCCGGTCAGCTTCGCCCGATTTGATCCGTCAGGCCGCGATTTTGATACGGCGGGGCTGCGCCTTCGGCTGTTTGGGAATCGTGATCTCGAGCACCCCGTTTCGGCCGGTCGCCTGCACGCGTTCCGCGTCCACCATCTCCGGCAGGACGAAGCGACGATAGAACCGTCCGTAGCGGCGCTCGAAGCGCGTGCGAGTCTCGTCCTGATCGCCGGTGCGCTTCGCAGGCGGTGCGCGCTCGCCCGACAGGCTCAGCACGCCGTCCTCGAGCGTGACTTCCACCTTGTCCGGATCGACGCCCGGCAGATCGACGGCGAGCTCGAAACGATCCGGATGCTCGGTGATGTCGACCGGAGGAATCCAGGTCGAGGTCGCTCCGCTCGAGTCCTCGGCGGTCGAGAGTGCGGTGAATACACGATTGACCTCATCGTGTAGCTGCGAAACGAGGCCCGTGGGCCCAAAACGCACGAGTGCCATGAAAAAATCCTCCAACAACGCCTGTATCGAAAATTCCCACGACGCGCAGCCCATGCCGGCGCCTGATGCCGGAGAAGCTGGGGTCGCCGGCCGAGCTTTCAAGGGTTGCCCGGGCGCTGCGGCGAGTGCGGCGCGGCGAGCTCGGCGCTCCCCCGCTCTCTCCCGAAAGAGGCAGGTGTCCGGCGGAAAAGGACGGGTGCCGCCCCTTAAGCGGCCGGGCGCCCGGCCGCGCTTCACGTGCGGGCTCGAGAGTCATTGACCGCGCTCCGCCGGTCAGTAATATTCAGGACAGAGTCCAGGTAGACTCGAGGTCAGTGCGCGCCGCGGCGGCCGGTCAGTCGCTGAGGCCCCTTTCGTCCGGCGGGAGCCGGCCGATCCGCGCCTCCTCGAACGCATCGCCGCAGGCTGGGAGCAAACGCCCGATCCGCTGCTCCCGCGCCGTGCGGTTCCCTGACGCAGAGTTTGAAACGACGTTCGCCGCGCGCCTCGAGCTCGCGGTGGCGGCGCGCCCCGCGGGAGCGCTCGTGAGAGTGCCCGGCGAGGGCGCCTCGCGCGAGCGAGCCGAGCACGGCGGGCGCTCACGAGAATTGAAGTACGGGGCGGCGGCCCCGAGGACAGGCGGCCTCACGGCCAGGACAACTGGGCGAAGCCCATGAGAAACAGCACTCACGAGCGGCAAAGAACGAGCCGGCGGTCGCAAACGGCCGCGGCTCGCGGCAGAACGGCGAGACCCGCAAAGCAGGGTCTCTACGATCCGTGGTACGAGCACGATGCCTGCGGCGTCGGTTTCGTCGTGGACATGAAGGGCCGCAAGTCGCACCGCATCCTCGCGCAGGCGATCGAGGTGCTGCGCAATCTCGACCATCGCGGCGCGTGCGGCTGCGAGGCGAACACCGGCGATGGAGCCGGCGTGCTGCTGCAGATGCCTCACGCTTTCTTCAAGGAGATCGCGCGCAAGGCGCGCCTGCCCGCGCTCGAGCCGGGCGCGTACGGCACGGGCCTCGTCTTCCTGCCGCGGAGTCCCGCCAAACGGCGCCGGCTCGAGGAGCATTTCGAGCACATCGTGCAGTCCGAGGGGCAGACCGTGCTCGGCTGGCGCACGGTGCCGACCGACAACCGCTCGCTCGGGGAGACGGCGCGCAGCTGCGAGCCGTTCTTCCGGCAGATTTTCATCGGGCGAGGCGCGAACTGCGCGGACGAGATGGCGTTCGAGCGCAAGCTCTACATCATCCGGAAGCGCGCATACAGCGAGATCCGTGCCTCGACGATCGACGGCGCCGAGTACTGGTATCTCGCGAGCCTGTCGCACAAGACCTTCGTCTACAAGGGCATGCTCCTCACCGAG
>DASXNC010000133.1:0-3106 GCA_036495325.1 Steroidobacteraceae bacterium | reverse complement strand
CTCGTCGGTCGCCTCGGATTCCGGCACATGAAGTACAGTGCCATACCGGTCGTCATTACCGCCGCATAGACTCTGCCGAGCACGTGGTGGAGCGTGCCGACGCGAAAGTACGGCGCGTAGGATGCGGGGGAGAAATCGGTCAGGTAATGAATCTTCTTGGCGACAAACCAAAGCAGTGCCGCCCCCAGCGCGCCGAGCACGACGATCAGCGGCAGATGCGTGTCGCGCGCGCGGGAAGCCGGAGCGGCCACGTTCATAGCAGACCTCTGTCGGTTATTTGGAATGAAGGTCTGTCAGGATTCCACCCAATCCCGCGACCCATGTCAATCGGTAAGCTTCGACGCAGCATTCGAAAGCAGCGCCATGCGCATTCGCGCGCAAGTCTCTGGACGGCGCCTAAATGATTCGCTACCTCCTCCTCCCGTGGCGCGCCGCTCCGCTCGCCCTCGTCGGGACCTTCACCATCGCCCTCGCGTTCTGCGTCCGGGCGCGATTGGTCGGGATATTCCCCGCGATCCTCCTCGTCTCCTGGTTCTTCAAATACTGTTTCGTGCTCCTCGATGCGGCCGTCGCAGGAGACGAGGAGCCGCCGGTGCTGTCGGTCGAGATGCTCAACCCGTTCGATGAGCAGCGCCCGCTGGCGCAGGCGATTTTGATCGCGGCCGGCGGGGCGCTTGCGAGCTGGCTCGGAGTAAGGCTCGGACGGCCGGCGCTCGTCGGTTCGGCAGCGCTGCTGCTCGCGGTACTGCCCGCAAGCGTCGCGGTGCTCGGGATTACGGGCAATCCCTTCCGCGCCGCCTATCCGGTGGCGCTAGCGGCGCTGATTCGCGGCATGGGGCGCGACTATGGATGGCTCTTGATCGCGACGCTCCTTTGCGGGGTTGGACTCTACGCTCTCGCGCAAACCGAAGTGCCGCTCGGCCTGCTGATAGCGCTCGGCCAGCTCGCGCTCCTCACGGTTTTCGCGCTGATCGGGGGCGCCGTGCACGAGAATCGGTTTGCACTCGGGGTGCCGACACGCACGCGCGCGGAGCGCCGCGCCGAGCGCGAACTGCGCGAGCATGCCGACGAGCGCAGCCGAATGCTCGACCGGAGCTTCGCGCACGCGCGCCTCGGCCGGGTCCACGACGCCTGGGCGGAGATCGAGCGGTGGACCCTCGCGCACTGCCACGACGCGCCCGAGCGTCGGGCTCGGACGCACGAGGAATATGCAGCGCTCATCGATTCCTCATCGCGTTGGGATGACCCCCGCATCGCGGACCGGCTGGTCAGCGACCACCTTGGCCACTTGCTTGCAAAGCGGGAGACGGGTAGAGCGCTCGACGTGCTCGAGCGCCGTCTTGCATCGAACCCGCGCTTCCGTCCGGCATCGTCCGTGCATGCGATCCGGCTGCGTGAGCTTGCGGCCCTCGCCGGTAGACGCTCGCTCCATCGGGCGCTCGGGGAAACCGGCCAGGACGACGCAGCGGCCGAGCGCTCTTCGAACAGGGACTGAGCCGGCTCACCGGCGGGCGAGCTCCTCGCGCAGGCCCCCACCTACCCGCGCAGCATCCGGTCCCACGAGCACGTGAATGCAGTCGGCCCCAATCTTGGCGATGCCGCGCAAGCCAAGCGTCGCGAATGCCGCCTCGTCGATCCGGGCAGCATCCATCAGCTGAAATCGAAGCCGCGTGGAGAGGATATCGAACGCACGGACATTGAGGGACCCACCGAGGGCCGCGAGTAGTGATCGAGCTGCGGCGAGATCTCGCGCCGTGGCGGGCTCCACCGCCTCTTTGGCGCGCGCACGCGGCGGCGTCGGGGGCGCGACCGCGCGCAGCTCCCCGCGAATTTCCCCTGCAATCCGGTCGGCGTGCGGGCCGAGAACCACTTGCAGCGTATCCGGCGAGGGCCGCACGACCCCGCTCGCGCCGAGCCGCTTCAACGCTTCAACATCAACTCGCGCCTGATCCGCGACCTTGAGCCGCAATCGAGTGGTGCACGCATCCACCGACAGCAGATTCTCCGGTCCGCCGAGCGCGGTGATGAAGTCCACCGCCGGACTCCCTGATGCCATCGGGACGGCGCGCGCTTCGGCGCGCGCATCGACCGGCTCGCGGCCGGGCGTCTTGAGGTCGAACTTGACGATCGCATAACGGAAGATTCCGTAGTACAGCCCGAAGTACACCGCGCCGATGGGCAGCAGCAGCAGCGGTCGTGTCGCGCGGTTGAAGTTGAGCACATAGTCGATCACGCCAGCCGAGAAGCCAAAGCCGAGGCGGACGTGCAGGGCGTTCATGATGGGGAACGCGAGTCCCGTGAGCAGCGCATGCACCGCATAGAGTGAAGGCGCGAGGAACATGAACGTGAATTCGATCGGCTCGGTCACGCCGGTCAGGACGGAGGTGAGCGCGATCGAGGCCAGGAGGCCGCTGATCGCTGGTCGCCGCTCGGGCGGGGCTGCGTGGTACATGGCAAGGCAAGCCGCCGGCAGACCGAACATCATGACCGGAAAGAATCCCGACATGAACGCTCCGGCGGTCGGATCGCCCGCGAAGAAGCGGTTGAGATCGCCGGTGACCCCGCGAAAGTCGCCGAGCAGGAACCAGGCGATGTTGTTGACGATGTGGTGCAGGCCGGTAACGATCAGCACCCGATTGAGGACGCCATACACGAACAGGCCGAACGCGCCCGCGTGGAGTATCGAGCGGCTGAGCGCATCCATCGCCTGCTCGAGCCGCTGCCACTCGAGTCCAAACGCTACCGCGAGGAGAAGACCCGCGACTCCACTGACGATCGGTACGAAGCGCCGGCCGCCGAAGAACGCGAGATAGCTCGGCAGCTCGATGCGCGCATACCGGTTGTAGAGCGCCCCGGCAATCAGGCCCGAGAGAATGCCCGCAGGCACGCTGAGCATGGCGAGCTGCTGGTCGCGATACGCGGCGAGCGCGAGATCGCGCACTGAGCCGCTCAGCCCCGCCAGTGCGCCCGGCGGCGCAGCCATCATCGACTCGGCGCCCTTCGTGGCAATGAGGTAGCAGACGACGCTCGCGAGTCCCGCGGCGCCGTGGTTCTCGCGAGCGAGGCCGACTGCGACACCGACCGCAAAGAGTAGCCCGAGGTTGGA
>DASXNC010000132.1:0-1621 GCA_036495325.1 Steroidobacteraceae bacterium | reverse complement strand
AGCGGACTCGCAGGGTGCGCGTTGCGCACGGGCGATGCTGAAGCCGACGCGGAGTCGGCGCGTGCTCTCGGGGCTAAAGCCGGTGCGCCCGAGGAATTCACGCGCCCCGTCAGGGTCGATGGCGAGTGGAACACCGCCCGCTTTCGCATCGCCGTGCTGCAGCCGGCCGCCGCCGTCGATGCCTACGTCTTCTTCTGCCAGCACCTCACTCCGGAGTTCGTATGGCCGCACGAGCCGCGCGACCATAGAAATGGTGCTTTCCGGATTCACGCCTTGCACGTCGTGGCACCGAGCGTCGAGGCGGCGCGCGCGGGCTTTGAGCCGCTGCTCGGGGCGGGTGGGGGCGTCGAGCCTCTGATCACCTACGACTCGGAAGAGAGCTATCGCGAGCGTTTCGGGGGTCGCGCGTTGCCCGCGGCCGGGTCCTGGCCGCGGCTCGCGAGTCTCGAGCTCAAGGTGCGCGATCTCGATCGGTGCGAAGCCTGGCTCTCAGAGCAACGCGTCGCATTCCATCGCGAGGCGAGCGCAATACAGTGCTACGCAGAGCTCATCGGTCACACCATCCTCTTCAGCGCTTGAGCGCTTAGCGCGTGCTGGCCTTCGCCAGGAACGCCAGCACCTTCTCCCACGCATCGAAGGACCCCTCGCAGTTCGCATTCGGAAGCCCGCCGGTCGCTTCGAAGTCCTTGGCGACCGGGTGGAAGACGAAGCTCGAGAGTGGCCCGCCCGTGCCGACGCGCGACACCATGTGCCCAGCGCCGGGATAGATGTGAGTCTCGACCTGGTCGGCCTTGCCGTGCTCGGTGAGACGCCGGCGAATCTGCTCCGCGCCGATGAACGAAGGCCACATCTCATCGGCCCCGCCGGCGATGGCCAGCACAGGGCCGTGCATCCGCTCATACGGGATACCGACCGCTGAGGAAACGGCGGGATCGCTCCAGGTCTTCAGGTAGTACGGCGTTCCGATGAAGCCGGGGGGCTCCTCCGCGTGCGCGGAGTCGCCGGCGTTGTTCGAGTCGGTCTCGCCGTGATCGGCGGCGAGCGGTTTGCCGGCGTACGTCCAGGCCGCCACGACATCGGTGATGCCCGGGCCGAAGGCCCCGTTGGTCAGATGCGAGGGCACGTACACGACAGCGGCCGAGAACTGCTCCGGGAAATAGCTCGCCGCAAGTCCCGCGCCCTCGGAGCCGCGCGAGGTTCCCATGATGGCGACGCGCTGAGCGCCGGTGCGCTGCTTCAGCCACTCGGCGCCCGCGCGAAAGGTCTCGAGTGGAATCTCGCGCAGGGTCGAGGGCAGATCCTTGTAGGCAAAGATTCCCTGTGCCAGAGCCGGATGGCCGTGGCTCGCGAGCAAAGCGGCCTGAGTCTCGGGCAATCCGCCCCCGGAACCGGCGAGGACGACCACGGGCACACCGGGGGTTGCCTCGCGTGCGGCCGGGAAGAACCGGCCGCGCACGCCCCCTGCCGCGGTGACCTCCTCGGGCACGATGCCATGCCCGTAGCTGCGCGTGGCCGTCGCGGTTGCGATCGGCTTACCATCGATGCTGGCGGTGACCGAAACCGTGTAGAGCGCACTCACATCGAGATTCGGTGCGGTTCCGAGCTCCGGATGCTTCTGCAG
>DASXNC010000131.1:0-1838 GCA_036495325.1 Steroidobacteraceae bacterium | reverse complement strand
CCTGGACGGCCCGAACGTGAAGACCGGCACTCGCCGGCGCGATCTCGTGGACGCGCTGCGCGCGGATATCCGCACATTCGCGCACGAGCGCGGTGTTGACCGGATGGTGATGCTCTGGTGCGGCAGCACGGAGGCGTTCATGACACCCGGGCCGGCGCACGCGAGCATGGCTGCATTCGAGCGCGCGCTCGATACGGACGATGCGGCGATCTCTCCGAGCATGCTGTACGCATACGCCGCGATCACCGAGGGCATTCCCTACGCCAATGCGGCGCCGAATCTCTGCGTCGACACGCCTGCGTTCCTCGAGCTCGCAAGCGAGCATCACGTCCCGGTCGCGGGGAAGGACCTGAAGACCGGCCAGACGCTGCTGAAGACGATCATCGCGCCGGGGCTCAAGGCGCGTCTGCTCGGGGTGAAGGGCTGGTACTCGACGAACATCCTCGGCAATCGGGACGGCGAGGTGCTCGATGACCCTGCGAGTTTCAAAACCAAGGAAGTGAGCAAGAAGGGCGTGCTCGATTACATCCTGCAGCCTGACCTCTATCCCGCGCTATACGGCGAGCTCTGCCACATGGTGCACATCAATTACTATCCGCCGCGCGGGGACAACAAGGAAGGCTGGGACAACATCGACCTCATCGGCTGGCTCAACTATCCGATGCAGCTCAAGATCAACTTCCTGTGCCGCGACAGCATCCTCGCCGCGCCTCTCGTTCTCGATCTCGCGCTGTTCCTCGATCTCGCGCAGCGTGCGGGGCGCAGCGGCATCCAGGAGTGGCTGTCGTTCTACTTCAAGAGCCCCATGCATGCGCCCGGGCTCTATCCGGAGCACGACCTCTCGATCCAGCTCAAGAAGCTGAAGAACACGCTGCGGCATCTGCGCGGCGAGGAGCTCGTCACTCACCTCGGGATCGAGTACTACCCCTGATGACCGATGACCTCATCGGCGATCTGCGCGGCGCTCACCGCGGACGGCCAGCCCGCGTAGAACGCGACGTGCGTGATGAGCTCGGCGAGCTCCTCCTTCTGCACGCCGTTCGTGAGCGCGAGGCGCACGTGGAAGCGCAGTTGCTCGGGACGGTAGAGCGCCGTGAGCACCGCGCAGGTGATGAGGCTGCGGTCGCGCTTGGAGAGCTCCTTGCGCTCCCAGACGTCATCGAACAGCACGCCGGTCGTGAGCTCGGCGAGCTTCGGGGCGATGCGGCTCAGGGAATCGGGCGGACGCGGCGAATTTTTCTCGGGCATCACGGCTTCTCCTCGGAGGGACGGGCCATGCTAGCGCACTCGAGTGCACGGTAGAATCGAGTCCGAAACCTGCGGCTTTTACCATGAGCCGAGCATTCGTACACGAGTCGGACGAGGAGCCGGAGCAAATTCCGGAGCGCCCCGTCAGCGAGCGCCCGAACCTCGTTACGCCCGAGGGGATGCGGCAGATCGAGGCGCGCCTGCGCGAGCTCGAGAGCGAGCGTCAGGCGGCCAAGTCGGCCGATGATGCACCGAGCATTGCGCGCATCGAGCGCGACCTGCGCTACTTCAATCGCCGCCGGGCGGCTGCACAGCTCATCGAGCCTCAGCCCGATCCGCACTCGGTCCGCTTCGGGGTGCGAGTACGCTTGCGGCGCGAAGACGGCGGCGAGGTCACCTACCGGCTGGTCGGCGAGGACCAGGCTGAGCCCGCTCGCGGGCTCCTGAGCTGGGCGTCGCCGCTTGCGCAGTCCCTCCTCGGGAAGGAGGTGGGCGATACCGTGGCTTTTCAGGGTGGGGAGCTCGAGATCGCCGACATCGAGTCCTGAGCCGCTCCGGCGAGCGGCTCGACGTCGTGGAACTTCGTGTAA
>DASXNC010000130.1:0-7233 GCA_036495325.1 Steroidobacteraceae bacterium | reverse complement strand
CAGCACCTGATTGAGCTGCACGTTCGAACCGCCCGGCTGGGCGGCGATCGCCTCACTGTCGATCTTGTAAGTCGATGCGCCCGTCTGGGTTTCGATCTCGGAGCGCTCGGCGTTGAGCCTCCTTGCGGTCACCACGACGCTCTGCATGTTGGCGGGGCCGGCACTGTCGGGGTCAGTGGCACCCGCCGATGCGTTTGGGCTCGGATCGCTTGAGGCGCCGGCACTAGCGCCATCCGGTGCCGCTGCAAGCGCTGATCGCTCAGCGAGACCGAGGGGTACGGCTGCGGCGATGGCGACCACTGCCGCAAGGCACCGCGAATTCAAAATGAGCATGATTCACTCCGCAAAGCTCTGAGCGCACAGGCGCCAGACCGTGCGGGCGCTGCGAATCGGGAACGAGCGCCCGAGAACGGGCGCCGGACTCAGGCTTGCGGCGGGCCGCGGCTGCGCGGCGTCGGCGCGGAGGCGCCGATGACGGAGAAGAGCGGATCGGGAGCCGCCGGCACGGCGGCCGGGGGAGCTGCGGTGAAGTGGGCGAACCCGACTGCGGGATGCGCGATCTGCGCGAATGCCTCACAGGTGAGGCACCGGCTCGTATCCGGCGCCGCGGCGATCGCCTGCACCTGCACGGCGAGTGCGCGGCTGTCCGCGCGCAGATGGCTCAGCTCATGCAACGTCGCGCCCTGCTGCGCAACGAGCAGAAGCGCAAGCAGGGGAAGGGTCAATGCAAGGCGAAGACGATCCATGCTCGGGAGAAAAGGCGACGCTAGTGTCCAAGTTTAGCGGATGAGTGCCGCATACTTTGCGACATCGCTCTACTTTCAGAATTGAGAGAGCTTGGAATAGCTGCTGCCGGGCGCGTTCCGGCATTCCGTGCGAGGCGAAGCAATGCGCGATGCGGTCGAGGTGCTGCACGAGGCTTTTGCTAGGCGGGCCGGCGAGCTGTCAGGCCCGGAAGTGGTCGCGCAGGAGGCAAGCGCTGCGACCGAGGCGGCGATCGCGAGCGATCCGAGGAGCGTCGAGGGAAGAGTTCTCATAAAGACCTCCGGACGATGCCGGTCATCGATGGACTCACCGAGCCGAATCGAGTTCCCAGCGGCGCGGGGCCGCCGCTTGCTTCGGAACGCCTCGTGACAGACTCGAGACGACCCGATCCCCGGCCGGAGCAATCATCGCAGAAGACGCGTACGGGAAGCACGCGTTAGCGCGAACGCCGTCGGCCCGAGCAGCCGCACGGCAGCCCGGGCTTCGGCGGAGCTGCATTCGGCGCCGGCGGCTATGGAGCGTACGCCGGGGATGGTCAGTTCGGCGGCACCTATGCGGGCCGCAGCGCCGACAGGGCGGCCCGCATCGGAGCGCCGTAAGACCCGAGACCCGCCGCTGCGGGGCTACCGCCGATCGGGCCGCGAACCGACGTTCCGGTCGTTGATGGATCAACAGCCCTGAGTGGAGTAAGGTGATCCCGCCCCGCGGCGCCCGCGGGCGTGCAGGCCTATCAGGGGAACTCAGCGCATGGCCAGGTCGTCCCGCTTCCGCGCGGCTCTCGCCGCGGCGATCGTCTCGGTCGCCGCCTCGGGAACGTTCACTGCTCCGATCGCCGCCGCCCATCATTCGGTCGGCGGCGAGTTCGACTCACACAGGCAGGTCACGCTGAGCGGCGTCGTCTCGCAGGTCGAGTGGGCGAACCCGCATATCTATGTGCACTTCACCGTCAAGGAGCCGAGCGGCGCGATCACGGAGTGGCGTCTCGAGACCGTCCCGGTCGCCATGATGCGCAAGGCAGGCCTCACCAAGGCCCGGCTCCTCGGTAATGCCGAGAACGCCACCGTCGACATCAATCCGGCCCGCGACGGCACCCAGCACATGGGTTATCTGCTCAAGATCACTTACGCGGACGGACATCATTATCAGTTCGGGGCGGAAACGCCTGCTCCCCCGCAAGGCGCACCGTCATCCGCTCCCGCGAGGTGATCGCCATGAACAGGCGCCTTCCTTCCCGCGCGCTCGCATACCGCGGCGCGGCGTTGTGCGCGGCGCTGACCGCGGCTGCGACACTCGTCTGGGCCGTTTCGGTCGCCGCCGCTTCCCCGCCGCAGGATGTCCCGCGCCTCGCCGATGGCCATCCTGATTTCAACGGCACCTGGGACAACGGCTCCGGCATCGACTTCCTGCATCCGGAGCAATTGCAGGGAGGGTCGGTGTGCGTCGCGGGGTGCGCACCGCCGCCGGCGCCTACGACCCGGCGTACTGCTGCCCGTGCGCGTCCTGCGCCGAACTTCCCCCGCTACCGTCCGCAGTTCCTCGCGAAGGTGAAGGACCTCAACGGTAACCAGCTGAAGATGGACGGCGTTCTGCATTGCCGCTCCCCTGGCGTGCCGCGCATCGGACCACCGGACAAGATCGTCGAGCGACCGGGGCAGGTCGTCTTTCTGTACGACGACGTGTCCGGTGCGTTCTGGCGCATCATTCCGACGGACGGACGGGCGCATCGTACGGACGTGGAGGACAGCACGCTCGGAGACGGCGTGGGTCACTGGGAAGGCGACACGCTGGTCGTGGACGACACGCAATTCACCGATGACACTTGGCTCACGGACAACGGCGCGTTCCACACGAACAAAATGCACGTGGTCGAGCGGCTCAAGCGCGTGGGCGACACGCTCGAGTGGCAGGCGACTGTCGATGATCCGACGGTGCTGCTCGCGCCGTGGAAGACCAATCTCCGCGTAGCCAAGCTCACCACCGACGAGCTGGTCGAGCCGACGCCCTGCATCGATAAGGACATCTCGCACGTCGTGGACAACACGCACCACGATAATCCGCGCTGATCGGGTGCGCGCCGTCTCGGGGACCGTCTCTCTCAGGCCGGGCTATCCGCGGTCTGCGGCGACAGGAGCGACTCGATGGCGCGCGCGATCGCGAACAGCTTGGCGTCGCCGCCATGCTCTCCCATCAGCATGAGCCCGACGGGTGCCTCGCCGGGCCGGTGCACGGGAATCGAGATGGCGCAGCGGTCGAGGAAGTTCGCGATCGCCGGATTGCGCAGCGCGAGCGCGTTCAAACGGTAGTAGGCCGCATCTTCCTCGAGCTCCCGCAGAGCCGGCGCGATGAACGGCACCGTCGGCATCATGACGGCGTCGTAGGGCGTCGTGACCGTCCGGGCCGCACCGATCAGCTCCGCGCGAGCGGAGATCAGCTGGACGTAGTCCGCCGCGGTCTGCTCGCGGCCCTTCGAGATTCGCACCGCGACGCGCGGGTCGAATTCTCCTCCTCGTGAGGCGAGGAGCTCGCCGTACTCGGCATAGGACTCGGCGGCACTGAAGCCCCCTTTGGAATGGAGTTCGGGCAAGCGCGAGAGCTCGGGAAAGGGCGCGCTCGCGAGCAGGGCGCCTGCGCGCGCGAGGGCGCCCGAACAGCGCTCGAACGCGGCCGCGACGTGCGTATCGAGATCGTCGAGCACGTAGTTGCGCGGAACGAGAAGCCGCAAGCCGCGGAGTGGAAACGGCTCCGGCGCCGCAGCCGCGCCTGCCGCAACAGTCCCCGAAAGCACCGCGTCGATGAGCGCGCAGTCGGCGACGGACTGCGCGAGCGGGCCGACCGAGTCGAGCGTCGTGGAGAGCGGCGCCACACCGTCGCGCGGCACGCGGCTCGCCGTTGGTTTGAATCCTACGATTCCCGAAAAGGCGGCGGGGATGCGGCACGAGCCGCCCGTATCAGTGCCGATCGCGGCCACGGCCATGCCGTCGGTGACGGAGATGGCTGCACCTGATGAGGAGCCCCCGGGGATGCGTCCGGTCTCCCGCTCGAACGGGTTGAGCGGGGTGCCGTAGTGCGGGTTCAAGCCGAGGCCCGAGTAGGCGAGCTCGGTCATGTTCGTGCGCCCGATGACGATGAGGCCAGCCGCGCGCAGGCGCGCGACAACGGCCGCATCGCGCAGGGCGGGTGGCCGCGAGCGAAGGACTTTCGAGCCCGCCCCCGTGACAAGGCCGGCGATATCGAAGAGGTCCTTTACGGAGATGGGAATGCCGGCGAGTGCCGGAAGCACCGCGCCGCTTGCGCGCTGCCCATCGATTGCATCGGCCTCTGCGCAAGCCTGCTGCGCGAATACCTGCAAAAACGTCGCGCGCCCCTGGCCTGCGGGATCCTCGATACGCCGCAGACAGCGCTCGACGAGCTCGCGCGCGCGCATCCGTCCGCTCGCGAGCTCGTCCATCGAGCGGTAGACGCTGGAGGGATCGAGCATGCCGCGGATGGTACGCGCCGGGGCGGCAGGGGCGCGAGCCTCACGCGCCCTGCCGCCGTCGTTGGCGCGCCTTCCCTGGAACCGACGCCTTGCCGAGCGCGGAGCGGCGCCGCGGTCCTGCTCGGCGCTCTCCGGCTCGTCACGCTCAGAACTTGAATACGCCTTGCACCGCAAACTGCGACAGGCTGTCTGCGAGTTCGGCTGGGGTCGCACCGAGGGCGCGCTCGCGCAGGAAGATATCGGTCTGCGAGGTATCGTAGCGGCCCTCGAGCCGCAGCTCGAAGTTCGCCGTCGGAGCGTAGCCGAAGGTGAGCGTACCTTCCCAGAAGTGCTGCCCCGAGGTCGAGCCAGTGTAGAAGTCACCGAACGGGAGCGATCCGGCCATTGCCGTCGTGACGGCCCCGTCCTTGTCGTCGAGGTACTCCATCCTGAACGATGTTCGCCACTGACTGTTGAACGCGTAGTTCGCGTAGCCGGCGATACCGTACCAGGTTGCGGCCGCCGTGCCGTCGCCTGCCGCCTGGTCCTGGCGGTCCCAGTCGACATTGATGATGAAGGTCAACGCGGAGGTCGCATTGTAGGTACCCACCACATCCACGAGTGTGCGTACACCGTCGAGCACGGGAACGGTTCCGCCGAACTTGCCGATGTAGGACTGGGCGGCGAGTGAGAAGGTCTTGTTCGGCGTCCAGGCGATGCCGACCTCCCCGGTCTTCGAGCCGTAGCTGGTGGAAGTGGTGTTCCAGCCGTTGTTGAGACCGCCGATGACGTTGAACGTGTCGCTCAGCGCGTACGTCGCCCGTATCCCGGTGTGGGTGAGCGGCTCCATCAGGGTGAACAGCAGCGATCGCGAGAAATTCGTGTTCCCGGTCGGGTTGATGACCTCCGCCCCCGCAAGTGTCACGTACTTGCCGCCGATCAGGGTGAGCGGTCCGGTTGCGTACTGGATGAAGGCCTGGCGCACATCGAGGGTGTTGTCGTGTCCGTCCTCGGCGAAGTGCACGATGCGGGCATCCTCCCCGGCCATGAGGTCCACCAGCCCTCCGAAGCCCTGCTTGGGCTGATAGGCGATCTGGAAGCCGGCCTGATCGAGTTGGAAGGTGTTGTGATCCACATCGAATTGATGAACGTTCAACGGATAGCCGTTGGAGGCGTAGTACGAGGCGGCGATGTAGCCGTTCGCGGTGATGCCCCAGGCGGTGAGCGTGTCGGCCCAGCTCGCGGGAGCGGGCTTGGCGGCGGCGGCTGGCGCATCGGCTGCGAGCAGCAATCGTGGCGCGATTGCAACGAGCGCAAGGGCCGCGATGGACCCCGATCTGATTGACATGATGGCGGTTATCCTCGTTCTGATGGGTGCGACGCGCCGGGGCACAGGCCCCGACCCGTCGCGCAGCTGCAACGGCTGTGCCAGAGTGATTATTTTCTGCAGGTACCGCCGCTTACACAAACGGCGCTTCGCGGAGCGCCGTGATACGCACCAGTTAAGGTCGCCCGGGCAGGCCGGCTGTCACATGCTGGTGCAAAGCGCATGGTGCAGCGCAGGAAGGCGCCATTCGATGCTTCGCGACAACGGCGGGAGCGGGAGAACGGTTCGATGCGGCTGCACCGCCTGGGTCCAACCTTTGCGACCGAGAGGCGAGCGGACGATGATTCCCGATCACTGGAGGAATCCGAGGAGGCTCTGCCATGCAGTTCTCCGGGCAGGAGGTGTATTTCGACGACCGTGCCGACGCGGGGCGATATCTCGCGCAGCGGCTCATCGAGCACGCCCGGCAAGCTCGCCCGGCCGAAGGTGCCGAGGCGATGATCGGGGCGGATCCACTGGTTCTGGCCCTGCCCCGCGGCGGCGTGCCGGTCGCCTATGAGGTGGCGGCGGCGCTCGATGCCGAGCTCGACGTGTTCCTGGTACGTAAGCTCGGGGTTCCGGGTCACGAGGAGCTCGCGATGGGAGCCATCGCCTCAGGCGGCGTGCGCGTGATCAATGATGCGGTCGTGCAGGCGCTGCGCATCCCGGCATCGACGATCGACGCAGTCGCGGCAGCCGAGCGCGACACGCTCGAGCGGCGCGAGCGCCAGTACCGGGGCGATGCGCCGCGCCCGAATGTGCGCGACCGCGTAGTGATCCTGGTGGACGACGGCCTTGCCACGGGCGCGTCGATGCGCGCGGCGCTCGAGGCGCTCGGGCGGGAAGGGCCGCGCCGGCTCATTGCCGCGGTGCCGGTTGCGCCGCGCGAGACCTGCACCGCGATCGAGGCCGAAGCGGACGAAGTCGTTTGTGCGGAGACACCTCGCGAGTTCTACGGTGTGGGCCAGTGGTATCGCGAATTCGGGCAGACGAGCGACGAGCAGGTCCGGGAGCTGCTCGCCCGCGCCGCGGAGCGGCAAGCGCACACGCGCGATCACGCACACTGATCGAGCTCTCGCGGGCTCGGCGCTCGAGGAGACGGTCATGTACGTCGGATTCATCGGACTCGGACAGATGGGCGGCGCAATCGCCGCGAACGTACTGCGCGCCGGGCACAAGCTTCTCGTCTGGAACCGGTCCGAGGCTCCGATGCGCGAGCTCGCCGCCCTCGGAGCGGAGAGGGCGTTCGGCCCGGCGGATACTGCGCGCGCGGACGTGCTGATGAGCATGCTGGCGGACGACGCCGTCGTGCGCGACGTGCTGATCGGCCAAGGCGTACTCGAGCGGATGCGCGCCGGCACCGTTCACGTGAATCTCGCGACGGTCTCTCTCGCTTGTGTCCAGGAACTCGTGCAACTCCATCGCGAGCGCGGAATCGAGTACGTCGCGGCGCCCGTTTTCGGGCGGCCCGAAGTGGCGCGTGAGGCAAAGCTGAATGTCCTCGTGGCAGGCGCGCCGCTCGCCGTCGCGCGTGTCGAGCCGCTGCTGCAGGCGATCGGTCAGCGACTATGGCCCGTCGGAACTGAGCCGGAGCGGGCGAACGTCGTCAAGCTCGCGGGCAACTTCATGATCGCGAGCGCACTCG
>DASXNC010000129.1:0-2092 GCA_036495325.1 Steroidobacteraceae bacterium | reverse complement strand
CTGGAAGCTCGTGCCGACGGGAACCTGCACGAAGATTCAGACCCCGAACGGCACCGGCAGTCTCAGGCCGAAGTCGAGCTGATGGATCTCCTGCCGAACCGGGCGGGCGTGGGGCTCAAACCGAGGCACTACGCAGCCGTTCTCGATGCGCGCCCGGCCATCGGCTTCTTTGAAGTGCACGCCGAGAACTACATGGGCGCGGGCGGTCCTCCGCATCGGTATCTCACGGCCGTCCGTGAGCGCTATCCGCTCTCGCTCCATGGCGTCGGACTCTCAATCGGCGCGCCTCATGCGCTCGATCGCGATCATCTGCAGCGTTTGAGGGCGCTCATCGATCGGTACGAGCCGAGTACGTTCTCGGAGCACCTCGCCTGGTCGACTCACGGGACGACGTTTCTGGATGATCTGCTGCCGCTGCCCTACACGGACGAGACGCTGCGCTGCGTCGTGCGGCACGTCGAGGAGGCGCAGGAAGCGCTTGGCCGGCCGATGCTGCTCGAGAATCCGTCGACGTACGTGGCTTTCGTCGAGAGCACGTGGCCCGAAGCGGATTTCATCGGCGAAGTCGCGCGGCGAACCGGTTGCGCCCTGCTGCTCGACGTGAACAACGCATATGTGTCCTGCACAAACCAGCAGTGCGACGCCGGCGAGTATCTCGATCGCTTTCCGGCCGCGCGGGTGAGCGAGGTCCATCTCGCCGGTCACTTCCGCGACACGGACGACGAGGGCCGTCCGCTGCTGATCGACACTCACGATCGCGAGGTCGCCGAGACGGTCTGGACGCTCTATGAGCAGGTGATCGCGCGCATCGGCCCGATTCCGACACTGATCGAATGGGACGCGGAGGTGCCCGAGTGGACCGAGCTCGAGCGCGAGGCGCGGCGCGCGGATTCGGTCCTGCTCGCGGCGGAACGGACGGTTGGGCACCATGCGGCCGTGGGCTGAACGCCAGCGCGAGTTCGCCGCCGCGCTGCTCGATCCTGCCCGCGCAGTGCCCGAGGGGCTGATCGATCCCGTCGGTCGTGCATGCCCGAAGCGCTTCAGCGTCTACCGGAACAACGTCGCGATCGCCTGGATCGAGGCGCTGCGCCAGAGCTTTCCCGCGGTTTGTCGCATCGTAGGCGAGGAATTCTTTCGCGCCGCGGCGCAGTGCTATGCGGTCTCCGAGCCGCCCGGGTCGCCTGTCCTCACCGAGTATGGAGCGGGATTCGCGCGCTTTCTGGAGCGCTTCGAGCCCGCCGCATCGTTGCCATACCTGCCCGATGTGGCGCGCATCGAGCGCGCCTGGATCGAGGCCTATCACGCTCGAGACGTGCCATCGCTCGATCCGGCCGCGCTCGCCGGCGTGGCGAGCGATCGCGGACGCAGCATCCGCTTCGCGACGCATCCGTCGCTTCGCGTCGTACGCTCGCGCTACCCCGCGCTCACGATTTGGAGGATGAACGTGGCGGACGGAGTGCCCGAGCCGCTCGATTCCGCCTCAGGCGGCGAAGACGCGCTCCTCGTTCGCCCCAACGCCGAAGTCGTCGTGCGCGTGATAGCGCCCGGCGGAGCGGGACTCGTCGAGGCGCTGGCGCGCGGAGAGCCGCTCGGCGCGGCGGCGCAAGCGGCGCAGCGCGATCACGCCAATTTCGATATCGCAGCGCATCTCTCCGAACTGCTCGGGTGCGGTGCGTTCGCCGGCTTCTCGGCCGATGCCGCGTGATCCTGCCTCGGACGCGCCGCGTCTGACTAGGGCCAGATACATCCTGCACTCCTCCGGCGAGGGGGCAGGGTGCAAATTCGGCGAATCGGTTATCGGGTAAGGGGTTTTCTTGCCTTAGCGGATCGTGGCCTTTACTGGGACATGATTTGCAAGAGCGCTGAGCAGCGCCTCAACGTGCTGTGCTTCTGGGAGCGTCATGGCCTTGCCGCCACGCAGGAAGCGTTCGGCGTGTCACGACGGACGCTGTTTGCGTGGCAGGCGCAGCTGCGCCGAGGCAAGGGCAAGCCGCATACCCTCGCACCGGGCTCGACCCGACCTCACCACCTGCGTCGGCGCAGCTGGCCCGGGCCCGTGAGCGAGGAAATTCGCCGGCTCCGGCGCGCGCAC
>DASXNC010000128.1:0-3168 GCA_036495325.1 Steroidobacteraceae bacterium | reverse complement strand
AGGAACTGCGTGGGATCGGTCGGCTGCAGAGGATTCTGATCCTGCAGCTGCGTCGTGATGAGCTGCAGGAATCCGCTCTCGCTGATCTGCATATTGGGCGGTATGCCTGCGAACGGCTGCGATGCCGAGACGGCGGAGGAGAGCGCGGCCGGAGTCACTGGGTCGGTCATGGGCGAGCCTTTGCGGGGTGCTGCGGTTTCATGTGCGGCGATTGCATGTGCGAGCGGTGCGAGCGTCGCGGCTACTCGCCGAGCTTCAGGGTCGCGAGCATCAGATCCTTCGAGGTGTTCATGACCTCGACGTCGTTCTGATAAGCGCGCGAGGCGGAGATCATGTCGGTCATCTCCTCGATGACGTTGACGTTCGGCGCGTAGACGTTGCCCTGCGCATCAGCGAGGGGATTGCCGGGGTCGTGGCGTACTTGAGGCGGAGAGGTGCTCTCGACGACCCCCGTCACGCGCACCGCCGCGCCGGAGGCCGATTCGCCGCCGGCGCCGAATCCGGCTGAGGCGGGTCCGAGTCCGGCGGCAACCGCCGCACGCACCGCTTCGAAAACCGGATGGCGCGCGCGGTACACCGTGGAGGGATCGCCGCTCACGCTGTCCGCGTTCGCGAGATTGCTCGCGACGGTGTTGAGACGCACCGATTCGGCCGCGAGGCCCGAGCCGGCGACATCGAAGATCTTGAAGGAGGACATGTGCGTCGCGCCCCTCTAGGTCACGATCCGGTGATCGCGGTCATGAGATTGCGAAGGCTCGTGGAGATGAAGGTGAGCGTCGCCTGGTAGCGAACGGTGTTGTCCGCGAAGGCAGCCTGCTCGAGCTGCGCATCGACGGTGTTCCCGTCGAGCGAGGGTGCGAGCGGGACGCGGTATTTGAGCGCGGGGGAGCCGTCCGCGCCCGCGGCCGCGCCGATGTCGCGGGAGTCGGTCGTTGCGAGCCGCACCGGCGCCCCTGCAGCGCCTGCGGTGCCCCCGGCCGCGGCGAGCGCCGCCTGAAAGTCGATATCGCGCGCCTTGTAGTTGGGTGTGTCGACGTTCGCGAGATTGTCGGCGAGCACCTGCATGCGGCGCGACTGCAGCTCCAGCGCCTGAGGCTGGATGCCGAGGTATGCATTCAAATCTAGCAGCGATGGCATTGGGTCGGTGTCAAAGATTCGACTCGCCGGGGACACAGCAACACGCATGCCAGGCGCCGGGGAAGCGCCAGGCGCCCCTTCCGGCGTGCGCAAGGCGTGACGCGCTTCCCATCGAGGCGGCAAGACATTGCCGCAGCGGCCGCGCGGCGCGCGCCCGCTTACCTCGTGAGCACGCGTGGCGAGGCAAAAGCGAGATCGTGTGCGGAATCTGGCCCGCCGCTTGCAGCGGAAGAACGCATTCAAAGAGGAGCGACGATGAATCGACACACGCGCACTCGAACCTCCGTCTCGATTGCGACCGCCCTCGGCTCGCTCGCCGTGATCGTCTGCGGCGCCGCGCCGGGCCGCGCGCTGCCGGCCGAGCCCCGCGTGGAGTCGGTTACAGCGATCCGCGCGGCCGCGGTTGCATTCATACGCTCGCAGCTGCCGCGCGATGCGGCCGTGGCGGAGATTTCCGCAGGCGGGCTCGATGATCGGCTGCGCCTCGCGCGGTGCGAGTCGGCGCTCCTCGCGGAGCCGACCGGCGGGGGCTCTACGCTCGCGCGCTCGATGGTCTCCGTGAGTTGCCCGGGACCTGAACACTGGCGCATCTATGTCCCGGTGACCGTCGTGCGCAGCGAGCCGGTCCTCATCCTGCGCCACGCGATCGCGCGCGAGTCCGTACTCACGGCCGCGGACGTGATGGTCGCTTCGCACCGCATGACGGGCCTCGGTACTGCCTACCTCTCGAGTCCCGCAGAGCTCAACGGCCGCACCGCGCGGCGCACGCTCGCAGCCGGGACGGCGCTCACCGTGGACATGCTGACCCCGAACCTGATCGTTCACCGGGGGCAGGAGGTCACGCTCATCGTGCAGGCGGCGGGAATCGAAGTCCGTGCCGCGGGCCATGCGCTCGAGGATGCCTCCGCCGGCGCCCGCATTCACGTCGCGAACGCAAGCTCCAGGAAAATCGTCGAAGGTGTGGTCGAGTCCGCCGATACCGTGAGGGTCAACTGATGGAACCTGCCGCCTGCCGGGACCGCCTCTCGCAGCTCATTGCCGAGGAAGCCTCCGCGCTCGATGAGCTCGCTACGCTGCTCGAGCGCGAGCGCGAATTCCTCGCCGCGAACGACGTGGCGGCGCTCGATGCGACGATCCGCCAGCGTCAGCGATGCGTCGGCCGCGTTCTTCGCGCCGACGATGCGCGGCGCGCGCTCTGCCGCGAGCTCGGGCGGCCTGTCGATGTCTCGGGTCTCGAGGAGATCCTGCGCTGGTGCGATCCGCAGGGCACGCTTGCCGCCGGCTGGAAGCGCTGTGCGGCGGCGGCGAGACGGTGCCGGACACTGAACGACGACAACGCCGCTTTGGTCGGCGCACGCTTGAAGCACGTCCAGGAGCGCCTTGCTGCGCTCATGCGCGATCGAGGCGAGCCGGTCACGTACGGTCGCAAGGGCGGCTACGCCGCCGGTCGGCTTGGCCGGGTCGTGCGGACCGAAGTGTGACGCACGTCACGACCTAAAGTTTCCCGCGCGCCGGCCGATACAGGCCACGTAGGAGAAACCGACGTGTCCAGCAAGATCAATGGAGTCGACGGAGGCCCGGCATCGCCGGGTGCCGGCCGCGTCTCCCAGCGGAACGCCGTCGAGAGCGGCGGAGCGACGGTCGGGACGCCCTCGAGCCCCGAGAGCGTCCACATCACGGGTATGGCGAGCCAGCTCGCCGCACTCGAGCAGGCCGTGCGGGAGCTGCCGTCCGTCGACGTGGCTCGCGTCGCGACCCTGCGCACTGCGATCGAGCAGGGCACCTACACGGTCTCCCCCGACCGAATCGCCGATCACCTGACCCAGCTCGAGCAGTCGCTCGAGTCGCTCGGGCGTCGCAAGTAACCCCCCGGGCGCGAGCGCCCGTCCGTCAGCCGAGCGCCTCGCGCAGCGCGGCGATCTCGTGTGCGGAATCGACGATCAGGGCATCGCATGCCGCCCGGTCGAGCTGCAGACGCGCCACGGGCCGCACGCTCGGCATGCGTGCATCGAGCAGTTCCGGCTGATTCTG
>DASXNC010000127.1:0-3603 GCA_036495325.1 Steroidobacteraceae bacterium | reverse complement strand
AAGCGATCGAGGCGACGGTGTTTCCGGCCGATGGCATCCGCCAGGCGCCGGTGAGCCCCGTGGACGGCCGACCGATGCGTCGGGCCGACGCGGAGGAGCTCGAGGCACTGCTCGGCTCCTGACGGCAGACGGCGCGCCGTGTGCGGCCCGGGGCCGTGTCGGGCCGACCGTGTGGTCAGCCGTGTCGCCGTCCGATATCCACGTAGTCGCGGCGCGTCGAGCCCGTGTAGAGCTGACGCGGGCGGCCGATCCGCATGTGCGGATCGCCTATCATCTCCTGCCAGTGCGCGACCCACCCGACGGTGCGCGCGATCGCGAACATTACCGTGAACATCGAGCGCGGGATGCCGATCGCGCTATAGATGATGCCGGAGTAGAAGTCGACGTTCGGATAGAGCTTGCGAGAGACGAAGTACTCGTCCTTGAGCGCGATCTCCTCGAGCCGCAGTGCGAGCTCGAACAGCGGATTGTCCGAGCGACCGAGCTTTGCGAGCACCTTGTGGCACATCTCGCGAATGATCTTCGCTCGCGGATCGAAGTTCTTGTAGACGCGGTGCCCGAAGCCCATCAGGCGGAAGTGGCTCGACTTATCCTTCGCCATCGCGAGGAACTTCGGGATGTTCTCTACCGTGCCGATCTGCTCGAGCATCGCGAGCACGGCCTCATTCGCGCCGCCGTGTGCCGGGCCCCAGAGCGCCGAGACGCCGGCCGAGATGGCAGCATAGGGGTTTGCTCCGGTGCTGCCGGCGAGCCGCACGGTCGAGGTGCTTGCATTCTGCTCGTGGTCGGCGTGCAGGACGAACAGGAGATCGAGCGCCTGGGCCGCGACCGGATCGACCGCGTAGGGCTCGCACGGCACCGCGAAGAACATGTGCAGCATGTTGCTGCAGTAATCGAGATCGTTGCGCGGGTAGATGAACGGCTGGCCGAGCGAGTGCTTGTGCGCCGCCGCCGCGATCGTCGGCATCTTCGCTACGATGCGGTGGGCGAAGATTTCCCGATGGCGCGGGTTATAGATGTCCATCGAGTCGTGGTAGAACGCCGAGAGCGAGGCGACCACCGCCGAGGCCATGGCCATCGGATGGGCGTTGTGGTGAAAGCCGTTGAAAAAACGCAGCAGCGTCTCGTTGATCATGGTGTGATGACGGATGCTGCTCGAGAACTCTTCGAGCTGTCGGCGGCTCGGCAGCTCCCCGTGCAGCACGAGATAGCACACCTCCATGAACGTGCTCTTCTCGGCGAGCTGCTCCACCGGGTAGCCGCGGTAAAGCAACACGCCAGCGTCGCCGTCGATGTAGGTAATCTTGCTCTCGCATGAGGCGGTGACCCCGAAGCCCGGGTCGAACGTGAAGACATCGTGGTCCCGGTAGACGTTGGCAACGTCGACCACGCTGGGACCAATCGTGCCCGCCCGCACGGGAAGCTCGGACTTTCGGCCTGTCGCGCGGTCGCCGAGCTCGAACGTGTTCTGGGTCATTTTCGCTTACGCTTCTGCGGAAGCCCGCGCACGCCCGATGTTGCGCGAGCGACACCGAGGTTTGCACGGTCCGGCGACGGAATCAAGGCGAGCGTGCGAGCCGTCCGCAGCCGCGGGGGCCTGGCGTGTCGCGGCGCCTGCTTGCAGGCCCACGGTTGCGCACGCGAGACGGCGCCGCTACACGCGGCGCCGCGCGCACAGGGTGAGAGGCGATCGGGCGATTAGCGGGCGCCGCCGGCGGCGGCACCGTACTTCTTGCGGAACTTGTCCACGCGACCGGCGGTGTCGACGATCTTTTGCTTGCCGGTGTAGAACGGATGGCAGTTCGAGCATACCTCGACATGCAGGTCATGGCCGAGGGTCGACCGCGTCTTGAAGGTGTTCCCGCAGCTGCAGATCACGTTGATCTCTTTGTACTCGGGATGAATCGACGCTTTCATGGCTGGCTCTCGATGCTAAACGTGGGGCGCGAAAAAAGGGCGCGGGAGTTTACCGGCGATCCGCCGGGTCCACAAGCACGACGGTGCGTTCGACCGTTACGCAAGCGCCGGGTCGGGTCGGAGCGCTCCGAGCAGACCCGTGCAAACGTCGCAACTATCCACAGAAGCTGTGGATAAATCTGTGGACACCGCATGCCGGCATCACGAAAAATTGCCTTCATATTGCATTCCCGTTACCTTGGCGAAAAAATAGCCAGGCAATTTGTACCTTTTCCTTCAGGGACTTGCACCTGTCTTATCCAGAGACTTGAGCGATAACGCACGTAATGCGCTCATTTGCCGACAGGCGGGTTCCGGGCTGTGCATAACGACTTCCGTACCGCCCTGGAATCCACGATTCAATCGGTTGACAAGGATCCGCCATCGGTGGCAGGGCGTCGAATCACGGCCCGCCTGCTCGAGCCAAGCTCGCGCTCCGCGGGCAGAAATCTCACGAGCAGGTCGTTGAGAAAGCGCGCGCCGAGGGCCGTCGCCGCCCACCGCGAGCCTCGGCGGTGCATGAGGCCGCGCGACTCGAGACCCCCGATAATCGGGGCGACTTCGTCCCATTTCAATCCGGTCCGGCGCTCGAACAGTGCGCGCTCGAAACCGCTGGTGAGCCGCAGCGCATTCAGCATGAACTCGAACGGCAGATCGCGCGGCTCGACGGACCTCGAGGCGAGAGACTCGACGGGAGCCGCCATGTAACGGCGCGGCTCCCGGGTCTGAACGGTTCTTACGATGCAGGCGCTCGCCTCCGCGGTGAGCTTGCCGTGCGCTCCGGCGCCGACGCCGACGTAGTCTCCGAACGTCCAGTAGTTGAGGTTGTGGCGCGCGGCGCGCCCCGGCCGCGAATAAGCGGAAGTCTCGTACTGCGCGAATCCCGCTGCGGCCAAGCGCTCCACGCACGGCGCGAGCATCGCGTCGGATTCATCCTCCGAAGGCAGGCCCCGCGGAGGCTGCGCCGCAAATACGGTACCGGGCTCCAGGGTGAGCTGATAATGCGACAGATGCGCCGGCTCGAGCGTGAGTGCGTGTTCGATGTCCGCGACGGCCGCGCGCACATCCTGTCCCGGCAACGCATACATCAGGTCCAGATTGAAGTTCGGGAGCCCCGCAGCGTGCAGCTCCTCGGCGGCGCGGCAGGTCTCCTCGGGCGAATGGATACGGCCGAGCGCAGCGAGCATCCCCGCATCGAAGCTCTGTGCCCCGAGCGAGACGCGATTGACGCCCGCCGCGCGATACTCGGCGAAACGTCCGCGCTCGATCGTGCCGGGATTCGCCTCGAGCGTAATTTCGGCGTCCTGCTCGAGGCCGAAGGTGCGGCGAGCGGCTTCGAGCACCCGCCCGATCGCCTCCGGCGAAAACAGGCTCGGCGTGCCCCCGCCCAGGAACACGCTGATCAGCGTTCGCTCCAGTCGTTGCGGTGCCTGCGCCTCGAGGTCGCGGATCAGCGCGTCAACATAGGCGCCCTCCGGCACCTGCGACGAGCCGCCGGCTCCATCCTGTCCACGGACAGCGTACGAGTTGAAATCGCAGTATGGGCACTTCCGCACGCACCAGGGGAAGTGCACATAGAGCGCAAGCGGCGGCGGTGAGCTGACCGGCATCCGGCGATGATTGGGGTTCAAGCCGCGCGATGCAATC
>DASXNC010000126.1:0-2214 GCA_036495325.1 Steroidobacteraceae bacterium | reverse complement strand
GTGTTCGTGCTCGCCTCCCATGCCGAAGGGATGCCGATGGCCCTGCTCGATGCGATGGCCTGGAGGCTCCCGGTGATCACGACACCGGTGGGTGGCATACCGCAGATCATCGAGCCCGGACGCAACGGCCTGCTGATTCGGCCCGGCGACATCGCCGAGCTCGCGGCTGCCCTGCAGCGACTGCTGGCCGATGCGGGGCTGCGCGCACGGCTCGGGAGCGCGGCGCGCGCGACGATCGAAGCCGGTTTCTCACTCGGCGCCTCGCTCGAGCGGCTCGCCGAGATCTATCAGCGGCTGGGAGTCGCGCCCGCCAGGCACGCGGCCTCGACCCGCCCCTGCCCCTGATCCCGGGCGCCGCTCTGCGTCGTTTCGGTCAGCCACGACTGGAACATCAGCACGATCCACAGCGGCGTGGCCCAGTCCGCCCGGCCATCGACGTGCTGCTGCCAGTACCGCTCGACCAGTGCAGGATTCAGAAAGCCTTCGCGGCGAATCTTGGCCGCCGAGAGCAGATCGCCGGCCCATTCCCGCAGCTCCCGCCGCAGCCAGCGGCCGATCGGCACACCGAATCCCATCTTCGGCCGATCGGTCAGCTCGCGCGGCACGTATCGCTCGAGGAGTTGGCGCAGGACCCACTTCCCGCGGCCGTCGGCGAGGTGTACCTCGAGCGGAAGGCGCCACGCGGAACGAGCCACTTGAGGATCGAGGAGCGGCACGCGCGTCTCGAGCGCGACCGCCATGGCCGCGCGGTCGACCTTCACGAGCACGTCGTCGGGCATGTACTGGCGCGTATCGATGTACATCATGTGCGCAATGTCGCTCGCCCGGGGCGGCCAGTCTTCGGGCCGGCTCGTCGCATCGTGCGGCTCGCGCGCGCCGGGCACGAGCTCGCCCGGCGAAGGCCAGAACGAGCCGACGAGGTGGTAGTACTCGGGGAGAGTCCTCGCGCGCCACTGCGCGGCACGGCGCTGCAAATGATCGGCGAGCGCGCGACCGTTGCGCACGCCCATGAGCGCAGCCGGCCGGGCGGCGAAATCGAGCGCGCCCAACGGCGCGAGCGAGACGAGCCGCGCGGCGCCGCGCCTCAAGCCCCTGGGCACGCGGCGAATGCGGCTCCAGCGTTGATGCACCTCGAAGTAGCGCCCGTAGCCGCCGAAGAGCTCATCGCCGCCGTCACCGGAGAGGGACACCGTCACGTGACGGCGAGCGAGACGGCAAAGCAGCATCGTCGGGATCTGCGATGAATCGGCGAACGGCTCGTCGTAAACCTCCGCGAGGTTCGGGATCACGGCGAGCGCATCGCGCGGGGTGACCGTGAGCTCCGTGTGATCGGTGCCGAGATGCCGTGCGATCGCTCGCGCGAACGGCGCCTCGTCGAACTCGCGCTCGGCGAAGCCGATTGAGAATGTTCTCACCGGCCGCGCACTCGCGCGCTGCATGAGCGAGACGACGAGCGAGGAATCGATACCACCCGAGAGGAAAGCGCCGACCGGCACGTCTGCGACCATCTGCAGGCGAATCGCCTCCTCGAGCGCACGATGCACCCCCTCGAGTCCCTGGTGCACGGTGCCGCTCTGCGGGCCAGCGCCCTCGCGGGCCTGCGCCGGCGGCCCTGCGGTGATCGCCGAGGGCTGCCAGTATTGCTCCTCGCGGATCGCAAGCGCACGCCCGTCGCTCCTCACCGTGAGCAGGCCGCCGGGTGGGAGCTTGCGCACGCCCTGATAGATGCTGTGAGGCGATGGGATGTAGCCGCGCCGCAGGTAGAGCGCGAGCGCATCGCGGCTCACTTCGCCGCGGAAAGCATGATGCTCCCTCAGCGCCTTGAGCTCGGAGCCGAAGATCAGCCGGCGGTTTTCGAGCGAGTAATAGAGCGGCTTCTCCCCGAAGCGGTCGCGCGCGAGATAGAGCACGCGCTCCGCGGCATTCCACAGCGCGAGCGCGAACATGCCGCGGCAGCGCTCGAGGGTTGCCCGCACGCCCCACTCCTCGCACCCTGCGAGCAGCACCTCCGTATCCGAGCCGCTGCGGAACGCGTGGCCGCGGCGCACCAGCTCGGCACGCAGCTCCGCATGGTTGTAGATCTCGCCGTTGTACGTCACGACCGAGCGCCCGCTCGATGAGATCATCGGCTGATGGCCGAGAGGGGACAGATCGAGGATCGAGAGACGACGGTGAGCGAGGCCCACTCCGGCGGCGGCATCGAGCCATACGCCC
>DASXNC010000125.1:0-6013 GCA_036495325.1 Steroidobacteraceae bacterium | reverse complement strand
CGCAATGACTGTCCGTGGCCACAGACTGTTGACGCCGATGCCATGGGGCTTGAGTTCCGCCGCGTGGCCGAGCGTGCAGAGGCTCATGCCGTACTTCGAGAGCGTGTAGGCGACGTGCGGCGCGAACCACTCGGAGCGCAGCACGGGCGGGGGCGAGAGATTCAGCACCTGCGGGTTGCGGCCCGCGGCCGCGCTCTTGATGAGTTCCGGCAGGCATGCCTGAGTGCAGCAGAACGTCCCGCGCACGTTGACGCCGAAGAGCAGGTCGAGCCGCCGCATCGTCGTCGCCGCGGTCGGGGTCAGGCTGATCGCGCTCGCGTTGTTGACGAGGATATCGATGCCGCCGAAGCGCTCGACTGCTGCTTGCACCGCCGCACCGACCGCTTCCTCGTTGCGGATGTCCGTAGGCACGGCGAGCGCCGTACCTCCTGCCGCCTCGATCTCGGCCGCCGCGCTGTAGAGCGTGCCGGGAAGTTTAGGGTGAGGCTCGGTGGTCTTTGCGACGAGCACGACCCGGGCGCCGTCGCGTGCGGCACGCAGGGCAATCGCGAGCCCGATGCCGCGCGACGCACCGGTCACGAACAGGGTCTTGCCCGCTAGCGTACGAGACGGGCGAGTTTCCGCTTGCGCCATCGGCGAGCCTCCTCTTCAGCCTAGCCACTGGGCACGGTACCAGAACCGACACTGCGCGCTTGCTCGGCCGATCCGGGGAAACCGCTAGCATGGTCGCGGGCTCCGGCCGGACCCGCCTTGGGCGCCCGGTCGTTAGGCTACACTGGGTATTCGCCCCCAACGAGGTGCGCGCCGTGCGACTGCTGCGAATCATCGGAATCGCCATCGCCTGTCTCATCGTATTGATCATTGCCGCCCTGATAGCGCTCCGGCTGGCCATCAATCCGAACGACTATAAGGGGCGCATCGAGGCGGCGGTTAAGTCCTCGACGGGGCGCGAGCTTTCCCTGAGCGGCAACATCCGGTTATCAGTCTTTCCGCGAATCGCTGTCGAGCTCGGCCCGGCGAGCCTCGGCAATCCGCCCGGGTTTCCCTCGAACCAGCCGTTCGCCTCGGTTCAGCGCGCCTCGCTCCGCGTAGCGCTGCTGCCGCTGCTCAGCAAGCAACTCCAGGTCGGTCACATCGATATCGACGGGCTCGATCTGCATCTGCTCGAGACTCCGCAAGGCCGCACCAACTGGACGATGACGAGCGGCACCACGGCGCCCCCGCCACAGTCCGGCAATATCCAGCTGCGCGGGGTCGCGGGCCTTAGCGTGAAGGCGAGCCGCGTGACCTATCAGGACATGGTCGCCGACCACGTGGACCTGACGATCGGACGCGTGGCGGAGGGGGTCCCGGTCCCCGTCAAATGGTCGCTCGACCTCACGACGAGCCCCGGCGCACGGGCGATTCCGATCTCCGGAGACGCAACGGCCGAGTACCAGGCCAACTCCGCGCGCCTCGAGAGTCTCGACGCGCGGGTCGATGACTCGACGCTACGCGGCAATGCCGCGGTCACGAATCTCAAGACGGGCGCGATGAGCTTCGATCTGTCGCTCGATCAGATCAACCTCGATCGCTATTTGAAGCCTGCGTCCTCGAAGGGTGCGCCGGCGCCGCATGCCGGCGCCGCGCCGGCCGCGCAGCCGACGGAGCTCCCGACGAGCGCGCTCAAGACTCTGACGTTGAACGGCAAGCTCGCGATCGGCAGCGCGACCGTCTACGGCATCAGGGCGACCCAGGTGCGCGCGGGGTTGGACGCGAGTCGCGGGGTGCTGCGCATCGCGCCCGCCGCCGCGCAGCTCTACGGAGGCAACTACACCGGCACCGTGACACTCGATGCGCACGGCGCGGTTCCGGTGCTGCACCTCGATCAGAGTCTCGCCGGCATCGACGTCGCGCCGCTCCTGAAGGACTTCGCGAAAACCGCTCGCTTCTCGGGGAAAGGCAACGTCACGATGAACGTGACGGCGCACGGCAACACGACCGATGCGCTCCTTCAAACACTCGGCGGCCACGCGGCCGCGAACCTTGCGAACGGCGCAATCCAGGGCTTCAATCTCTGGTCCGACATCGATAATGCGGTCGCGCTCACCCAGGGTCACGCGCCGAAGAGCGCAGGCACTGGCAATGAGACCAAATTCGAAGTATTCAAGGCGTCCGCCGACATCGCGAACGGGGTTGCCTCGACGAAGGATCTGATCATCGCCTCCGGCGATCTGCACGTGACGGGGCAGGGCACGACCAATCTCCTCACCAATGCGGTCAACTATCGTCTGAATGCGGCGATCCTCAAAAGCGCGGCGAATGCCGGTGCTGCAGGCGGCGGGGCGCTCGCCAATATTCCGCTGCTCGTCAGCGGGACTCTGAAGAGCCCGAGCGTGCGTCCGGACACGGAGGCCGTTGCCAAGTCGCTCGCGCAGCAGCAACTCGACAAGCACAAGGGCGAAGTCCAGCAGAAGCTCCAGAGCGTTCTGAAGGGCCTGATTCACTGACGAGCCGCGCGCTCTGCGCGCGAGGGGGGGGCGTGTCAAATCGAAACTCGGTTCGGATCGCGGTGCTGTGTGCCGCTCAGCTCCTGCTGGCCTGCGGACTGTCGCGTGCCGCGGGGAGCGGCGAAACGTGCGATCGCGCGTGCCTGCACGGTCTGATGGATCAGTACCTCGCCGCTCTCGTCGCGCACGATCCCGGGCGTCTCGCCACGAGCCCCGGCGTGAGATTCACCGAGAACACCAACCGGATGGCGCTCGGGGACGGCCTGTGGCAAACGATCGGCGGGCTCGGCACATTCAAGCTCTACATCGAGGATCCGCAGAGTCGGCAGGCCGCGTTCTACGGGACCGTGAAGGAGAACGGCGTGACGACGCTCCTTGGCGTGCGGCTGAAGGAGAGCGGGCGCCGTCTCGCCGAGATCGAGACGTTCGTCGTCCGCGAAGCCAGCGGCATCCATGGCGAGTTTGGCAGGCTGGTCGAAGCCGATCCGGCCTGGGGACAAACGATACCGAGCTCGGAGCGCGGCTCCCGGGCGGCGATGATTCAGATCGCAAATCGGTATTTCGAAGGGATCGTGCAGGGCAACGGCGACATCGTGCCGTTCGCGGAGGATTTCTCGAGGATCGAGAACGGTCTTCCAACCGCAAGCGGATCGGGTGCGTCGCAGCCGTCGCAGAGTCAGGCCGCGCTATTCAGCTCGAAGCGCTTCAACTACATCCACGAGATCACCGACCGCCGGTTCCTGCTCGTCGATCCCGAGCGCGGGCTCGTCTATGCGGTCGTCATGTTCCAGCATCCCGGGAACATCAAGACGGACTTGTTCGCGCCCGCACGCGGCGGCACGCGCACGGGATCCGGCGCAGCCTCGGGCACGATCGCGCCCCGCGGCGCGAGCCTCGCCTCCTACCCGAATACCACTCAGATCATCGAGCTGTTCGGCATACGAGGAGGGAAGATCCACCGCATCTTCGCCTACGTCTCTCTGCTTCCGTACCGGCAGCGTCCCGGCTGGTAACGGTCAACGGAAAGCCCGCCGCAGGCGCCACGCGCGCGGAGGGTCCCACCGTCAGAGGGGTCGAGACCGACCGCCGGCGGCCGCTCGGAGCAGCCGCCGGCTATCCATGGCGGGTGCCGGCCTGAGCCCCTCTACTTGCTGAGGCTGCCGAGCTCGCTCTGGATCTTGCCCGCGGCTTCCTTGACCTTGTCGAGATCGCTGCCGCCAAGCGCCGAGCGCGTGCTTCTCGCGATCTTCTCGAGCGACTTCTTGGTGGTCGCATCCGTCTCGTCGGGGATCGCGCCGTTGCCCTGATCGGCGCACGGATTCTCCGCCTTCTTGTCGAAGCTCTTGCTCTTCGGCCCGACGAGACAGTTGAGAGTGTGATGCAGATGCGCGTGGGCCATCTTGATGTCGGTGGCTTGCGAGGCGAACCCGGCGTGTTGCGCAGCCGTCTGGATCTGGGTCGATGCGTCGGCCCACGCTGCGAGCGGCAGCGCCACTAGACCTGCAGACAGTGCGAAACCGATCCAGCTCTTCTTCACGGTGTACCGAATCGTCATGTAATGCTCCTCCTCACTACGGGGGCCCGAGGAGCGGAGCTGCCCGTTTCGACAGCGCCGCTGGAACGGGGGCGAGCAAGCTTAGCCTCTCGCCCGCGCGCTGGCAAAACTCGCTAGAGCCGGCCGCGACGGCCCTGGGGCGATGACGTATCCTGTGCGGCTATCTGCTTCGAGGGGGTTGCACTACAGTGAATGTCACGGCCCAGTCGCCGCTTCCGGCTGCGCGCGCTCGCCCGGCCACCGCCGTCTCTCAGACGCGCGCGTTCTCCACGGTCTTCCTGATCGAGATGTGGGAGCGCTTCGGCTTCTACGGCATGCAGGTGCTGATGGTCACCTACATGATCAAGAAGCTCGGCTTCGAGGATACGCACTCGAATCTCGTCTGGGGCGCGGCCGCCGCGCTCATCTACGCGACGCCCGCGCTCGGGGGCTGGATCGGCGACAAGCTGATCGGTACCCGGCGCACGATGCTGACGGGAGCCGTCGTACTCACCTTCGGGTACGCGCTGCTCTGGCTCCCGACCAACGATCCCTTCGCCCTGTATTTCGCCCTCGGCGTCATCATCCTCGGCAACGGCTTCTTCAAGCCGAACACCGGCAATCTCGTGCGCAAGATCTACGAGGGCGAGGACAGCCGGATCGATAGCGCCTTCACGCTCTACTACATGGCCGTGAACATCGGCTCCATGATCTCGATGACGCTCACACCGTGGATTCGGGACTACGTCGGCAGCCACTTCGGGGATTCGGCCGGATGGCATACGGCGTTCGGCGTCTGCGCGATCGGCTTGCTGCTCGGGTTGGCGAACTATGCACTGATGCGCCGCACTCTCGAGCACTTCGGCTCCCCGCCCGATGCCGAGCCGCTCCGGCTCGCCAGGGTTGCCGCCATCGCGGTAGGTTCGGTCGCGACGGTGCTCGTCTCGGTGCTCATCCTGCAGAACATCCTCGTCGCCCGCATCTGCGTGTATGCAGCAGGTATTGCGATTCTCGCGATTTTTGTGCATCTCATCCGCAACAGCCGACCGGAC
Organism: Steroidobacteraceae bacterium; assembly: GCA_036495325.1. Taxonomy (GTDB): domain Bacteria; phylum Pseudomonadota; class Gammaproteobacteria; order Steroidobacterales; family Steroidobacteraceae; genus JASHUC01. The sequence continues at coordinate 938 of DASXNC010000125.1, read as the reverse complement.
GAGCGCGCGGGTCTCGTGGCAGCCCTCGTGCTCGTGATCCAGACGATCTTCTTCTTCATCTTCTACCAGCAGATGTCCACGTCGCTGAATCTCTTCGCGCAGCGCAACGTCAATCTCGACTTCCGCCTCTTTGGCTGGCATCTGTTCACGTGGATACCCGAGCAGTACCAGAACCTCAATTCGATCTGGATCGTGATCCTGAGCCCGGTGCTGGTGTTCATCTACAACGGGCTCGGGCGAATCGGCAAGGACCCCTCCGTCGCCGCGAAATTCGCCTGGGGCTTTGCCGCCGTCGCGCTCGGCTATTTCATCTACGGAGTAGGCGGGTGGTGGGCGGTCGGGGGGCAGGTGTCCTCGTGGGTCATGGTTTGGGGTTACGGGCTCTATTCGCTCGGCGAGCTGCTCGTGAGCGGCCTCGGACTTGCGATGATCGCCCGGTACGTGCCAGCCCGAATGGGGGGCTTCATGATGGGCGCCTATTTCGTCGCGACGGGCGTCTCCCAGTATCTGGGCAGTGTCGTCGCCAACTTCGCCCACGTGCGGACCGGCATCACCGATCCGATCGCAACGCTCCCCATCTATACGCGCCTGTTCACGAAGCTCGGCTTCGCCGGCATCCTCTGCACGGTGATCGCGATTGCGATGCTGCCGCTGATGCGCAGGCTCTCAGCGCAGCACTCGACGGCCGCGATCGCCGCAGCGAAGTGAAGCGCGTCGTCCTCTGGTACGGAGGCGGCGAGCAGACGCTCTGCGAGGCGCTGAGCCGTCTCGAGGCCACGGAGGTCGTGCGCGCGCCGGATCGCGCGCACGCGCTCGCCGCGATGGACGAGGCGGACGCGCTCATCACGAATACCATCTTCTGGGATGCCGAGTTTGCCGAGCATCTCCGGCGTTCTCGGCGCCTCACGTGGGTCCAGGTGCTCAACGCCGGCTTCGAC
>DASXNC010000124.1:0-6079 GCA_036495325.1 Steroidobacteraceae bacterium | reverse complement strand
CCCATCGGCCGCGGCCAGCGTGAGCTCATCATCGGCGACCGCCAGACTGGCAAGACCGCGCTCGCCGTCGACACCATCATCAATCAGAAGTCGAGTGGCATCAAATGCATCTACGTGGCGATCGGACAGAAGCAGTCCTCGATCGCAAGCGTCGTGCGCAAGCTAGAAGAGCACGACGCCCTCAAGCACACGATCATCGTGGCGGCCTCCGCCTCAACACCGGCCTCCATGCAATACATCGCGCCCTACAGCGGCTGCACGATGGGCGAGTACTTCATGAACGAGGGCGAGGACGCGCTCATTATTTATGACGACCTCACCAAGCAGGCGTGGGCATACCGGCAGATATCGCTGCTGCTGCGGCGGCCGCCCGGCCGCGAGGCCTATCCGGGCGACGTGTTCTATCTGCACTCGCGCCTGCTCGAGCGCTCGGCGCGAGTCAACGAACATTATGTCGAGGAGGTGACGAAGGGGCGCGTGAAGGGCAAGACGGGCTCGCTCACCGGTCTGCCGATCATCGAAACCCAGGCGGGGGACGTGACGGCATTCGTGCCGACGAACGTCATCTCGATCACCGACGGGCAGATCTTCCTCGAGAGCGACCTGTTCAATGCCGGCATCCGTCCAGCCATGAACGCGGGCATCTCCGTCTCGCGCGTGGGCGGCGCAGCGCAGACCGGCATCATCAGGAAGCTCGGCGGCAGCATCCGCCTCGCGCTCGCGCAGTTCCGCGAGCTCGAGGCCTTTTCACAGTTCGCCTCGGACCTCGATGAGTCCACACGCCGCCAGCTCGAGCGCGGCCAGCGCGTGCGGGAGGTCATGAAGCAGAAGCAGTACGCGCCGATGTCGGTCGCCGAGATGGCGCTCTCCATCTATGCCGTGAACAACGGCTACATGGACAAGGTCGACCGGCAGAAGATTCAGGCGTTCGAGGCCGCCCTGCAGGACTTTGCACGGACGGCGTACGCCGACCTGCTGAAGGCCATCAACGCAAACCCGAATCTCACGCCGGAATTCGATCAGGGCCTGAAGAAAGTCTGTGAGGAGTTCGCACGGACGGGCAGCTACTGAGGCACGGCGAGCAGCTACGAGCAACGACATGGCGGGCACGAAGGAAATCCGGGCGAAGATTGCGAGCATCCGCAATACCCAGAAGATCACGCGGGCCATGCAGATGGTCGCGACGAGCAAGATGCGCCGCGCGCAGGAGCATATGCGCGCGGCGCGCCCCTATGCGGAGAAGATGCGCATGGTCATCGGGCACCTCGCGGAGGTGAATCCGGACTACGACCATCCGTTCTTCATCGAGCGGGATGTGAAGGCGGTGGGACTCATCGTCGTCAGCACCGACCGCGGGCTTGCCGGCGGCCTCAATGTGAACCTGTTCAAGCAGGTGCTCACGACCGTTCGCGAATGGCAGCAAAAGGGCGCCGAGATCAGCCTGTGCCTCATCGGGGCGAAGGGTGTCGCGTTCTTCCGGCGCTTGCGTCTACCAATCACGGCGCAGCAGACGCATCTCGGTGACCGCCCGCACGTGCGGGACCTGATCGGAACCGTCAAGGTCATGCTCGACGCCTATCGCGAGGGAAAGATCGACCGGCTGTTCCTCGTGAACAATCACTTCGTAAGCACGATGAGCCAGAAGCCCGAGGTCAAGCAGCTACTGCCGGTGCCCGCCTTCGATGCGGGCCTGCCGGAGCTGTGGGACTACATCTACGAGCCCGAGGCCTCGGCGATCCTCGATGAGCTCCTGATGCGCTTCGTCGAGTCGCAGGTCTACCAGGCGGCGCTCGAGAACGTCGCGTGCGAGATGGCTGCGCGCATGGTGGCGATGAAGAGCGCGACGGACAACGCGAGCAGTCTTATCGAGGAATTGCAGCTCGTCTACAACAAGGCGCGACAGGCCGCGATCACCAAGGAGCTCGCGGAGATCGTCGGCGGCGCGGCAGCGGTTTAACTATTCGGGGCCGCGCGGGCGCGGCCGGGATGCAACATGGCACAAGCACAAGGCAAGATCATCCAGATCATCGGCGCCGTCATCGACGTGGAGTTTCCGCGCGAGGCAGTGCCGAAAGTCTATGAGGCACTGAAGCTCGGGGACGGCGTCGATCTGACGCTCGAGGTACAGCAGCAGCTCGGGGACGGCGTCGTCCGCACGATCGCGATGGGCACCTCCGAGGGCTTGAAGCGCGGCGTGCCTGTCCTTGCGACCGGCGCCCCGATCAGCGTTCCGGTCGGAACCGGCACGCTCGGGCGGATCATGGACGTGCTTGGCAAGCCGATCGATGAGAAGGGTCCGGTGCAGGCGAAGGAGCAGTGGCCGATCCACCGCCCCGCGCCCTCTTTCGAAGACCAGGCCGGCGGGCAGGAGCTGCTCGAGACCGGCATCAAGGTCATCGACCTGCTCATCCCCTTCGCGAAGGGCGGCAAGGTCGGCCTCTTCGGCGGCGCCGGTGTCGGCAAGACCGTCAACATGCTCGAGCTCATCAACAACATCGCGAAGGCGCACTCGGGACTTTCCGTATTTGCGGGGGTGGGCGAACGGACGCGCGAGGGCAACGACTTCTACCACGAGATGACGGAAGCCGGCGTGCTCGACAAGGTCGCGATGGTCTTCGGCCAGATGAACGAGCCGCCCGGCAACCGGCTGCGTGTGGCGCTCACCGGCCTCACGCTTGCCGAGTATTTCCGCGACGAGCGCGGCGAGGGCGGCCGCGGCCGCGACGTGCTGCTGTTCATCGACAACATCTACCGCTACACGCTCGCGGGCGTCGAGGTCTCCGCGCTCCTCGGGCGCATGCCCTCCGCCGTGGGCTACCAGCCAACGCTCGCCGAGGAAATGGGCACGCTGCAGGAGCGCATCACGTCGACGAAGACGGGCTCGATCACCTCGATCCAGGCGGTTTACGTGCCGGCCGACGACCTGACCGACCCCTCGCCTGCGACGACGTTCGCACACCTCGATGCGACGGTCGTGCTCGATCGCCAGATCGCCGCGATCGGCATTTATCCGGCGGTGAACCCGCTCGATTCGACGAGTCGCCAGCTCGATCCGCTCGTCATCGGCGATGAGCACTACAATACGGCGCGCGGCGTGCAGGCGGTGCTGCAGCGCTACAAGGAGCTGCAGGACATCATCGCGATCCTCGGCATGGACGAGCTCTCCGAGGAAGACAAGCTCTCGGTGTACCGCGCACGCAAGATCCAGCGGTTCCTCTCCCAGCCGTTCACCGTCGCGCAGACATTCACCGGACAGGAAGGCAAGTATGTGCCCTTGAAGGAGACGATCCGCGGCTTCAAAGGGATTCTCGCGGGCGAGTATGATCAGCTGCCGGAGCAGGCTTTCTACATGGTAGGCGCGATCGACGAGGCGGTCGCCAAGGCGAAGACGCTTCAATAACGGACGCGCGCGCTCGAGAGCCGAACAGAGAGACTTTCATGGCCGACACCATCCAGGTCGATATCGTGAGCGCCGAGGGTCAGATCTTCTCCGGTCCGGCGCGCATGGTGTTCGCGCCGGCAAAGGAGGGCGACCTCGGCATCCTGCCGCGGCACGCGCCCCTCCTGACGCTCCTCAAGCCCGGGGAAGTGCGCGTGCAGCCGCCGGAGGGCGATGAGCAGCACTTCTACGTCGGTGGCGGCGCGCTCGAGATTCAACCCAATCACGTGACCGTGCTCGCGGATACGGCCCTGCGCGCGAGAGATATAGACGAGGCGGCCGCGCTTGCCGCCAAGCAGCGTGCAGAGGAGACCCTGCGCACGCAGACAGGCAAGATCGAGCAGGCTGAAGCCCTCGCCGAGCTCGCGCGCATTGCAGCGCAGCTCAAAGTGATCGAGCGCCTGCGAAAGATTCGCGGCTGAATGACCGCCGTGCGCCGGCCGGGCCTCAACGCCTCCCGTTCGGCCGCGACGATCCTGCTGCTCGCGCTCTCCGCAGCGCAGGTCTCTGCTGCAGGGCTCGCAGCGAACTCGAGTGCAGCGGCGGACGCTGCTCCGGTGGCGGGCGTCGGTGCTGCGGCAGGCACGGATACCGCCTGTCCCGCACCGCCCGCGCCAGCACCCACGCGGCGCGCCAGTGCCGCGGTAAGACGCGTACTGCTCGCGGAGCAGCGGCAATGCATCGCAGCCGCAATCGCGCGCTTCGCGCCGCGCGTTCCCGGCGAGACGAACGTCTTCTTCGTCGGATTCGCCGGCTATGGCGAGCAGCGCGTGTTCCGCAAGGAAGCGCAGCTCGCCCTGCGTGTCTTCGCTGAGCGCTTCGGCTCATTCGACCGCTCGCTCGAGCTCGTCAATGATATCCACGACCGGACGACCTTTCCGCTCGCGACCTTCGAGAATCTGAGCTATGCCCTGCGCCTCATCGGCCAGCGGATGGACCCTCGAGACGACGTACTGGTGCTCGTGCTCACCTCACACGGATCGCCCGACGCCGGGATCGCGATCACGAACGGCTCGCTGCTCGATGACGACCTCTCGCCGCGCGACGTGCGCCGCGTATTGGACGAGGCGCGCATTCGCTGGCGCGTCGTCGTCGCCTCTGCCTGCTATGCCGGCATCTTCGTCCGGCCGCTCGCGACGGAGACCTCATTCATCATGACCGCCGCAGACTCGCGGCACAGCTCGTTCGGATGTGCGGACGATCGGGACCTGACGTATTTCGGGGAGGCACTATTCGCGGATGCGATGCCGCGCGACTGCTCGCTGGAGAGCGCGTTCGCGGCGGCGCGGCGCATCATCCGGCAGCGTGAGAGCGAGGAAGGCGAGATCCACTCGAACCCGCAGATCTTTGTCGGCGCGCGCATGCGCACGAAGCTCGCGAAGCTGGAGCAAGCGAGCGAAACACTCGGACGAGAGCGCTCGCTGCAGTGTGGGAAAGTCATTTCGAGCTCGCATCCGGCGCGCAGCTCCCCTTGGCGGTCGGAGGCGGCACGATGACGAGCAGATCGAAACGCCGGAAGGGCGCAACCTCGCGGGGTGCGCCGGGCCGCCGGGCTGCGCGCGCACCGGAGGCCGGACCGCTCGCGGTGGTGATTCTCGCGGCCGGGCAGGGCAAGCGGATGAAGTCGGAGCTGCCGAAAGTGCTTCAGCCGCTCGCGGGTCGGCCGCTGCTGCAGCACGTCATCGCGACCGTACGTGCGCTCGAGCCCGCCTCCATCCGGATCGTGTATGGCCACGGCGGCGAGCGCGTGCGCGAGGCTCTGCGTGAGGAGCCCGTCTCCTGGGTCCTGCAGGCGGAGCAGCTCGGTACTGGCCATGCGATGCAACAGGTTGCGCCGCAGCTCAGGGACGACGAGCGCGTGCTCGTCCTCTATGGCGATGTGCCGCTGATCCGCGCCGAGACGCTGCGCGGACTTTTCGGCCGAGCGGGTCCCCGGACGCTCGCGCTGCTCACCGTGAAGCTCGACGAGCCGATGGGCTACGGCCGCATCGTTCGCGATGTGCGCGGGCGCGTGCGTCGCATCGTCGAGCAGCGCGATGCAAGCCCGCGCGAGCTCGCCATCCGCGAGTGCAACACGGGCGTGATGGCCGTGGCTGCTGGGCCTTTGAAGCGATGGCTTGCCCGGCTCACGAGCGACAACTCGCAGCGCGAGTACTACCTGACCGACGTGATCGCCATGGCGGTAGCCGAGCGCTTCGTCGTCGAGCCGGTCGTCGCACCTAGCGCGACGGAAGTGCTAGGCGTCAATGACAGGGCGCAGCTCGCCGAGCTCGAAGCCGCCTGTCGCGCGAGCGCCGCGCGCGAGCTGATGCTCGGCGGGGTAACAGTCGCGGATCCGGAGCGGCTCGACGTGCGTGGAACGGTCACGCACGGGTCGGACGTGTTCCTCGACGTGAACGTCGTGTTGGAGGGGCACGTCAAGCTCGGACATCGCGTGCGCATCGGTCCCGGCAGCGTCGTACGTAACAGCGAGATCGGCGATGACACGGAGGTGTTCGCGCATTGCGTGATCGACGGCGCGGTGATCGGGCCGGCGTGCCACATCGGCCCGTTCGCGCGCTTCAGGCCGAGCTCGAGGCTCGCGCGGGGCGTGCACATCGGGAACTTCGTCGAGGTGAAGAACTCGCAGATGGGCGCCGA
>DASXNC010000123.1:0-2222 GCA_036495325.1 Steroidobacteraceae bacterium | reverse complement strand
ATCTGGGGAAGCCGGTATCTGCAGCGCCCCGCCGCGGACGTCGCGGCCGAGCTCGTGCACCTGAAGCGAGCCTTCGCTCCGGACCACCTCTGGTTCGCGGATGACATCTTCGGGTTCAAGGTGGACTGGGTGCTCGAGTTTGCGGCGGCGCTGCGCGCCGCAGATGCGATCGTGCCGTTCACGATTCAAACACGCGCGGATCTCGTGAGCCCGCGCATGGCCGCCGCGCTGCGGGAGGCGGGCTGCCGGGAGGCGTGGATCGGCGCCGAGAGCGGCAGTCAGCGCATTCTCGACGCCATGCGCAAGGGAGTCGAAGTGGCCGAGATCATCTCGGCGCGTGAACGGTTGGGCGCGCACGGCATCCGGGTCGGCTTCTTCATTCAGCTGGGCTATCTCGGCGAGCAGCTCCCCGATCTGCTCGCGACGCGCGAGCTGATCGACGCCACCCGCCCTGACGAGGTCGGCGTCAGCGTCGCATATCCGCTGCCGGGCACACCGTTTTACGAGCAGGTGAAGAACGGGCTCGGTGCGAAGACACACTGGCGCGACAGCGGCGATCTCACGATGATGTTCCACGGCACGTACACGACCGAGTTCTATCGTGCGGTGCGCGATCTGCTGCATGCCGAGATCGGCGTGCAGAAGCTCGGCGTAGCCGGGAGCGCCCCGAGCTACCGGCAGGCCCGCATCGAGCTCGACCGGCGCTGGGACAGTCTCGTCGGCCGGGAGCGCGAGTATCGGAACGCCGCCGCTGCCCTCACCCGTACCGGCCATGGATGAGACACGCGCGAGGCGGCGCCTGCCTTCGCTTCAGATCATCGAGCAGGCGCTCTACCGCGTCACGGAGCGCCTGCCGCTCGAGCTTTCCTCGCCTCAACCGCCGCCACCGCCCTGGTCCGAGCTCGAGTGGCGGCTCGCCCCAGCCGTTGCCGCCATGCACGGCGTATCGGCACTTCTCGCCGCCCGACCGCTCTTCGATCGACCGCGCGAATGGAGCCGTTTCCTGGCGGATCAAGGCCTCATGACGAGCGCGCGTCATCTGCGGATCGCCGCGCTGCTCGACTGCCTCGACGAGCATGCGCGACACGCGGGTGTCGCCCTGATGCCCCTCAAGGGCGCCGCGCTATGCGCGCTCGAACTCTACGCGCCCGGCGAACGTCCGATGGCAGATCTCGACCTCCTCGTGAGTCCTCGCGATCTCAACGCCGCGACTCACCTGCTCGAGGCACTCGGCTACCGCGATGCAGGCACGACGTGGAAGCATCGAGCGTTCGAGCCGGCGCGCCGCGTCACGCACGCCGCGCTCGGAGAGCATGTCGACAATCCGATCATGATCGATCTACATGTACGGATCGTCGAGCGACTGCCGCTCGCGGTGCACGAGTTCACCGAGCTCGTCCGGCCGGTGTTGCACGAACCCGGTCTCAATGCGTATCCGTCCCTCGCAGCGCTGATGCTGCACGTTCTCGCGCATGCGGCCGGGTCCATGGTCCATCGCGGCGTGCGGCTCATCCAGCTCGAGGACATTGCGCGCCTCGCGAAGCGGATGACCGAGGCGGACTGGGAAGCCCTTCTCCGCGCGCACGGCACGTCCCGCCGGCTGTGGTGGGCGGCGGCGCCGCTGCTGCTCGCGAGACGCTATCGTCTGCTCGCCGCGCCGGCCGCGGTACTCGAGCGCTTCACGCGCGATTGTCCGAAACTGCTGCGCACCGTCGCGCGACGACGTGCGCTCACCGGCTTCTCGTATTCGCATCCGCGGATCGATCCGCTGCCGGGCATCGTGTGGGTCCGTTCAGGCACGGAGCTCTGCAAGTACGTTGCGGGGCGCGTGCATCCCGGCCCCGAGCAGATCGCCCAGCTTGATCGGCTCGCCCGCACGGAGCCGTGGTCAGCCGAGTCCACTTGGTATGCACAAACCCAGACGCGGCGCATCTTGCGTTGGATCACCTCCCGTCCGATGCGCACGGAGACGATGCAGCCGGTGCGCGCCGCGCTCGCCGAGTGGGCTAGCGCATGATTCCCTCAGCCGAGCAGACGCGAGTACAGCGCCTCGAAACCTGCGGCCGTCGCGTCGGCGTTCTCCCGCATGGCGCGCGCCAGAGCTTCGCGCGCAAGCCGCAGGCGAAGGTTCTCATCGGCAAGCACGCGGCGGATCGCGTTCGCGAGAGCCGCGGGATCGGCGATCGGCACGGCGAGCGCCGCATCGGGCGACCACTCAGCGA
>DASXNC010000122.1:0-4147 GCA_036495325.1 Steroidobacteraceae bacterium | reverse complement strand
ACGCGGCGTCCGTTCGTTAGATTCTGCCAGGACTGGACAGAGCGCAGGCCGCATCTTGCCGGTTGGCTCGGGGCCGCGCTGTGTCACCGGCTCGAAGAACAGGACGTGATCAGACGCGTCTCCGGATCGCGGGCACTGAGTGTGACGCCGACCGGGCGAGTCATTCTGGCGCGCGTCTTCGGGGTGCAGTCGACACTGATCAGCGCAGGGGCTCCAGCACCCTCCCGGCCCGCGGCAGAGCATGGCGATCCGGGTCGAGAGAGAAAAGTACCCGGGTAGCCCTTCCTATGATGTTCCGCCGCGGCACGAAGCCGATATAGCGGGAATCCGCGCTGTTATCCCGATTGTCGCCGAGGACGAAATACATTCCCTCCGGAACGACGATCGGGCCGTACGTGGCGGGGGCAGGGCGCCCCGGCAGCAGCAGGATGTCGTGTGCGGGAAATGCGCCGGATTCCCGAACGACCCGTGGATCGGATCTGCGGGTCGCGGCGACGAGCTCGCGCAGCTCCCGTGAGTCGCTCGGCTCATACTCGGCCGGTACGCCATTCACGATCAGATGCTCGTGGTCGAGAGCCACGGTGTCGCGAGGCTCCGCGACTACTCGCTTGATCAGCAGCGTTCCGTCCGCCGGCGAGTCGAGTGTGACGATGTCGCCGCGTCGCGGATTCTCGCCCTGCGTGAGATGGACGAGCGAGAAAGGAATTCGCAAGCCGTATGCGTGCTTGTCGATGAGGAGCCGATCGCCCTCGAGAACGGTAGGATTCATCGATCCGGTCGGCACGTAGACCCAGTCCGCCCACGCGGACCGAAATCCGGTCATGAGTAAAAGGAACGCAAGCGCGGCACGGTACTCGCGCCAGAACGAGCCGGCGCGCGAGACGAGGGTGCCGACGCGGGCGAAGATGGCGCGCAGCACTTGCATCCAGACCCAGGTCCTCGATCTTCGGGAGCGGAACTCCTCGATGACATCGCCGGCGAGCGCCTCGTCCCGATAGCGCGTTCCGAATCGCTCGAGCAGCCACAGCGCGAGCAGAGGTGGTTTCCGTGGACTCATCGTAGTTGACCTCGCGGACTCTCTTTGTGCCTGCGGCCTGGCTGGCGACGCGCCAGGTACCAGCAGAACCGCCAGCGTGGACGCTCCCGCAGGTCCACGGCAATGGCCCATAGCGCCTGCCGCCAGTACCACGCTCGCGAGCGCCCGTGCCGGTATTCCTCGGTGAGATCGCCGATGAGCGCCTCGCTTCTTCGGTCGCGCAAAGACCGCGAGAGTATCCAGACGGCGAGGCGGGGCGGACTGAGGTTGCGACTCACGATCAACCCTGCTCGAGCTCCGGGAGACCGCTCCACATCCGCGTCAGCGTGGCCTGGGCGTTCCGAACTTCCTTCAGGCCCTTCTGCGTCAGACGAAAGAATGCCTTTGCCCGGCCGCCGCGCTCGGGCGTCGGATCACCGAGCTCCGACACGATGAGACCCTTGGCCTCGAGCCGCGACAGCGTCGCGTAAATGCTGCCGAGCGCCACTTCCCGACCGCTGCTTGCTTCGATTTCGCGCGCGATCGGAATGCCGTAGGCGTTCCGGCCGGCGCGCATGACGGCGAGAAGTACCAGGAGCTCGATCGATCCGAGATATTCCCGCTTCCTCATTTCTTCTAGTTTAGAGAATTTAAGCGGCGCGAGCAATCCTCGGCCGCTAATGCCGTATGCGGTCCGTGACGCCGGCCCCGGCCGCGGCCACGATCGCATCGACGGGAAGGACGCCGATGCCTGTCATAATCGAGAGGCAATATTTCCGGGGAGAAACCCGCGCCGAGGGGACGCGCCATGGCCGACAAAACGGCATTTCCCGCCGAAGGCGGCTGCGACTGCCGCCGCATTCGCTATCGCATGGAGACACCTCCGCTTTTCGTTCACTGCTGTCATTGCCGGTGGTGCCAGCGCGAGAGCGGCGCCTCCTTCGCGCTCAATGCGATGATCGAGGCGGAGCGCGTCGTGCACCTCGCATCGGAGCCGGAGATCATCCGCACGCCCTCGCAAAGCGGTAAGGGGCAGCTGATCGCTCGCTGCCCGGAATGTCGGGTCGCACTCTGGAGCCACTACGCGGGCGCGGGTCCCGTCATCCGGTTCGTACGCGTCGGCACGCTCGATAATCCCGACCTGCTGCCGCCCGACATCCACATCTTCACGGCCTCGAAGCAGCCCTGGATCGAGCTACCGAAGGGCACACCTGCGGTGCCGGAATACTACGATCGGGAGAAGTTCTGGCCGCGGGAAAGCCTCGCGAGGCGGGAGGCATTCCTGCCGCAGATCGAGGCCTATCACGCATCGCTCGGTCGAGCGAAGTAGCGGTTTCTCATCGGTCTTCCCTCCGCGAGGTCCCCATGATCACGCTCTTTCACCGCCCGAAGTCCAGATCGTCGCGCTTCATCTTTCTGCTCGAGGAGCTCGAGGCGCCCTACGAAATCCGAATCGTTACCACCCGGAGCCGCGACGGCACGGGCGCCGTGGACCCGGCGAATCCGCATCCGCTCGGCAAGGTGCCGGCGATCTCCGACGACGGCGTGATCGTGTTCGAATCGGCGGCGATCGCGCTCTATCTCACGGATCGCTTTCCGAAGAACGGTCTCGGGCCGGCGATCGGAGATCGCGATCGCGGCGAGTATCTGTCCTGGCTCGCATATTACTCGGGTGTGCTCGAGCCGGCGTTCGTGTCCAAATTCATGAATTGGGAGGTGCCGCGCGGCACGGCCGGTTGGGTCGGGGTCGAGGAGGCGATGCCGCTCATCGTGCGGAAGCTTTCCCAGTTTCCCTACCTGCTCGGGGACCGATTCAGCGCGGCCGACATTCTCTACGGCACGACTTTCGCGATGTTCAGCCAAGGGCCCATGATGCCGAGCTCTCCGGTCATCACAGAGTACGCGAAGCGCGTCACCGCACGGCCTGCGTATCAGCGCTCACAGCAGCGCGAGAACGGCTGAGAGTGGCGCGCTATCCCCTCGCGTGATCGACCGCTTCGCGCTCGCTCGGGATGCGCGGACGCTCGCGGATCGGGCGAATCGGACGGATCTCGATACTGCCGACCGCCGCAGGCGGAATCTTCGAGGCGAGCTGGATGGCCTCGTTGAGGTCGCGCGCCTCGATCAAATAGAACCCCGCAAGCTGCTCCTTCGTCTCGGCGAACGGTCCATCGGTGATCGACAGGCGCCCATTGCGCACCCGGACCGTGGTGGCCGTCGAGACGGGCTCCAGGGCTTCCGAGGCGACGCACTGCCCGCGCGCGCGCAGCTCCGTATCGAACGCGAGGCAGTGCCGGTCATCCATTTCGCCGATCTTGGCTTCCTCGCCGTATACCAGACACAGATACTTCATTGGGGATCTCCGGTCAGCACAGCACGCTCATTCGATTCCGGCCGGCAGGCGCTTCGGGCCCCGCGGCCTTGCCGCGCTCACTGCCCCGGCACGGGCAGGCACTCCATGACCTCCACGCCGTCGCCCGGGAAGATGCTGAAATGCGGATGGTTCTCGAACAGCCGCGCGGCATCCTCGTGCGATTCGACCTGAACGATGACGTACGCGGCCAAGTTATTGCGGATGTCGGAGATACCTTGCTTCGAAGCGCGCTTCGTCTTGCCGAGCGGGCCACCGCCGTCGACGATCGCGTCCCGGTGGGTGGTGCCCCATTCCCGCCAGGCCCGCATGCCGGCGGCTTGCCGGCTGTTGCGCTCCTCGGCGCTGAGCCGCTCCCACTCCGCTCGACCCGCCGCGGTGCCGGTATAGATCGCTATGAACTTTTTCATCGATCTGCTCCTTGCGCCGGCCTGCCCGGCGATGTGTTCCTCGAGTAGCCGAACGCCGGACTGATCGATCGACAGGCTGGCAGAGATTTTCGCAGGGGGTGAGCGCGCGGCTCGGGCGCGAGCCGCCGCCTCAGGGGCCCGCGAGCTCCGCCAGCCGACGCGTGAGGTACTGCCTCTCGGGTTCCTGCACCGTGAGGGCCAGCGCTCTCTCGTATGCTGCGCGGGCTTCCGCCGCGCGGCCGAGGCGCCGGCAAAGGTCGGCCCGGGCAGCGTGCGCCAGTCGATAGTCGGCGAGATCCCCTCGGGCGAGAAGCTCGTCGATGAGCGCGAGTCCGCTCGACGGACCGTCGC
>DASXNC010000121.1:0-1581 GCA_036495325.1 Steroidobacteraceae bacterium | reverse complement strand
GCCCGGTACTTCACCGATCTCGTGAACCCGGCCATGGAGACGGCGCTCGCGCTCGTGCACTCGCGCTTCAGCACGAACACCTTTCCGAGCTGGGACCGCGCGCACCCGTACCGGTATCTCGCGCACAACGGGGAGATCAACACGCTTCGCGGCAACATCAACTGGATGCGCGCGCGCGAAGCGCTGTTCGACTCGGAGCTCTTCGGCGAGGACACGAAGAAGATCCGCCCGGTCGTCAATCCGTACGGCTCGGACTCGGCGATGTTCGACAACACGCTCGAGCTGCTGGTGCTCGCGGGGCGTTCGCTGTCGCACGCGATGATGATGATGATCCCGGAGCCGTGGTCGAACCACGAGAGCATGGACGATGCGCGCCGCGCGTTCTATCAATACCACTCGAGCCTGATGGAGCCTTGGGACGGTCCCGCCTCGATCGCGTTCACGGACGGGAAGCAGATCGGCGCCGTCCTCGACCGCAACGGGCTCCGTCCCTCGCGCTACTACGTCACGAAAGACGACCTCGTCATCATGGCCTCGGAGGCCGGCGTGCTCGAGGTGCCGCCCGAGAATGTCCTGCGCAAGGGCCGCCTGCAGCCGGGGCGCATGTTCCTCGTCGACACGGAGCATGGCCGCATCGTCGAGGACGAGGAGATCAAGCAGAAGGTCGCAGCCGAGCGCCCCTACCGGCTCTGGCTCGATGAGCATCTGGTGAGCCTCGCGGACCTGCCGCCGCCCCCTGAGGTGCCCGCGCCCGATCACGAGACGCTGCTCCATCGGCAGATTGCGTTCGGCTACACGTTCGAGGATCAGCGGATCCTCATCCAGCCTATGGCATCGAACGGCGTCGAGGCCGTGGGCTCGATGGGTAATGACTCGGCGCTCGCGGTTTTGTCGGCCAAGCCGCGGCTGCTCTACGATTACTTCAAGCAGCTGTTCGCGCAGGTGACGAACCCGCCGATCGACTGCATCCGCGAGGAGCTCATCACTTCTTCCGAGGTCTGGCTCGGCTCCGAGGGGAATCTCCTGAAGCCGCAGCGCGCAGACTGCCGCCGGCTGGAGCTGCACGCGCCGATCCTGACGAACGAGGAGTTCGCGCAAATCCGCCGGCTCAATCTTCCGGGCCTCAAGGTGGGCGTGCTGTCGACGCTGTTCCGCGCGACGCGTGGGGAGAAGGGGCTGGTCAAATCGGTGGAGGAGCTGCGCCTTGCCGCGCGGCGCCTGATCGAGGACGACGAGGTCAACATCCTCATCCTCTCCGACCGGGGCGTGAACGCGGAGTTTGCCGCAATCCCGGCGCTGCTCGCGGTCTCGGCGCTGCATCACTATTTGATTCGCGAGGGTCTGCGCACGCGCGTGAGCCTCGTCCTCGAGACGGGCGAGGCGCGCGAGGTGCACCACTTCGCGCTCCTCATCGGCTACGGTGCGAGCGCGATCAACCCGTTCCTCGCGTTCGAGACGCTCGACGGCATGATCCGTGACGATCTGCTCACGGGCGTCGACCATGCCAAGGCGTGCAACAACTTCGTCAAGGCCGCGACGAAGGGCGTCATCAAGGTCATGTCGAAGATGGGCATCTCCGCC
>DASXNC010000120.1:0-2612 GCA_036495325.1 Steroidobacteraceae bacterium | reverse complement strand
CCGGCTGAGAGCGCGCCGACGTTTCCCGGGGACCCGGAGCTCGAGCAGGTGGTCGCGCTGGTCGCCGCTCGGGGGCGCCGGTAGACTCCAAGCAACCGTGACAAGCTTCACACTCGTCTCCTCGTGCGGCGCGCCTGAACTTCCTAAGGCTCCTAGGGTCTATTTAGCGCGCGGTCCGGTGACCTTCCGGCCCTCTTCGGGGGCATGAGGTCGCCTGTGCCCGCCGATACGAGCGATTTGAGCCTGGTCCGGCGCGTGCAGCGCGGGGACAGAGGGGCGTTCGACGCGCTGGTACTGAAATACCAGCACAAAGTAGTCAAGCTGGTCATGCGTTATGTACGCAATCCGGCGGAGGCCGAGGATGTTGCCCAGGAGGCGTTCATCAAGGCTTACCGTGCGCTGCCTCAGTTCCGGGGCGAGAGCGCCTTTTACACCTGGCTCTATCGCATCGCGATCAACACCGCCAAGAACGCCGTCGTCTCGCGAGACCGCAGCCCGATCGAGTTCGATCTCGATACCCAGAATTCTGACGAGGCTTACGACATGCAGGGGCGCCTGAAAGACTCGGAGACGCCGGAAGCGCTCGTCCTCACCGACGAGATCCGCACGACCGTCAATTCCGCGATCGATGCGCTTCCGGAGGATCTGCGCACGGCGATCGTGTTGCGGGAGCTCGAGGGGCTCTCGTACGAGGAAATCGCCGCAGCGATGGGCTGTCCGGTCGGCACGGTGCGCTCGCGCATCTTCAGAGCGCGCGAGGCGATCGATCGCCGGCTGCGCGACGTGTTCGAGGGCGGGCTCGGACGAACGGAGGAGCTGGGATGAACAACGAGGAGCTCGATAGCCAGCTGTCGGCCATGTTCGATGATGAGCTCCCGGAGCCGGAGTGTGAGCTGCTCGCAAGGCGGCTCGCGCGCGACGAGGGGCTCAAGGCCCGTTGGGGGCGCTACGCCGTCATCGCGGCGTGCCTCCGTATGGAGCGCGACGGCGAAGCCGTGCCATCTGCCGGCTCCGCGCGCGCATCCGGCGCGCAGGTCGGCGCATCGAGCGGCGCGGCGAGCGCCGCGGCGCGACCGCCGGGCCGCGAGGACCGACTCCCGCCGATCCGACTGCATGGCGATCTCGCGGGCCGCGTGAGCCGGGCGATAGCTGCGGAACCCGCACTGCTCGCCGGCACGGGTCTGGGACGCAGCGTGCGGGGCCTCGCGCACCCGGTGATAGGCCGCTGGTGGCAGCCGGTCGCGGGAGGCGCGGTCGTTGCGGCTTCCGTGGCTGCGGCCGCGATTCTCTGGCTGCGCGCGGGCGCCCCCGACGCACCGGTCGTTGCGCAGACTCCGATTCTCACGAGGGCGGCGACTCCCTTAGCACCGCACCTGATCACGCCTGCCAATCTGGTTCAGGTCGCGACATCGGGCGGCAATGTTCCGAGCGCCGCGGTGAACCATGCGGCTCCCTCGACTCCGGACAGCTTTGTGGTGCCGCCTTCCGCGCCCTCGTCTTCGTTCGCGCCGCCGATCGAGCTGGCAAACTTCATGGTCGTTCACAGCGAATATTCGATGCCGCTCCCCAGGCGCAGTGCGCTCTCGGCGGTCGTCGCGGATGAGCCGTCCGAGCATGATGCGGCGGAGAATTCCCCCGCTTCGGACCGCTCGAGCTCCGGCGCCGACGAGGCGGGGAATGCTGCCGATGCGCCGCATGCCGACCCTTCGCACTAACGATCGGAACATCTGGCTGGTGCTCCTCCTTGCCGCAGCGGCGGCCGGCTCGAGCGCGGCCGCGGACGCTGCTCCCGCGGTCCCGGGCCGACCCGGCGCAATGCCAGTGCGGGAGGGGGACGCCTCGGACGCCGAGCCGCAGAAGTGGCTCGACCGCATGAACAAAGCACTCACGACGCTCGACTACGACGGCGTGTTTTCGCATGTTCAGAACGGGGAAATCGAGACGCTGCGGATCATTCACCGCGTGGACGACCGCCAGGTGATGGAGCGCCTCGTCTCGCTCGATGGGTCCGGGCGCGAGTTCATCCGCAGCGGCTCGGAGCTCGCGTGCTATCTGCCCGATCAGCGCAGAATTCTCATCGAGCAGCTGCCGCAGCAGAGTCTGCTGCTCGGCAATCTGCCCCGTTTTGACGGCGCCATGCGCCGCTTCTACGACGTGCGCATGGGACATCGGCACAAGCGTCTCATCGGCCGGCGCGCACGGCTCGTGGTGGTGACGCCGAAGGATCAGTATCGCTACGGCTATCGGCTGTGGATCGATGAGGCTTCGGGCATGCCGCTCAAGACTCAGCTGTGTGACGGTCGAGGCCGCGTCATCGAGCAGGTGGTCTTCGCGAGTCTCACGACACCGCGCGAGATACCGGATTCCGCGTTCAAGCCCGATATCGCGATCGCGGGATTCGTGACGATGCGGGAAGCGCCCATGGCCGCCAGTGCCGACGCGGCAATCGCCTCATGGTATGCGCTCAGGCTGCCGCCGGGCTTTCACATGTCCGTGCGGACCGAGCAGGTCATTCCCGGCGCGGCAGGTCCCGTCGAGCACATCGTGTACACCGACGGCTTCGCCACCGTGTCCGTTTTCGTCGAATCTCACATGCACCCCGACCACACACT
>DASXNC010000119.1:0-4118 GCA_036495325.1 Steroidobacteraceae bacterium | reverse complement strand
CCGCCGAGGCGCTCGTGCGCGGCCGCCGCGGTGCGCTGTTCGGACCTTTCGTGCCGCTGCTGCGCAGCCCGGAGCTGCTCGATCGGGCGCAACGGCTCGGGGAATACCTGCGCTACGACAGCGCCCTGCCAGGGCGCTTGCGCGAGCTCGCGATCCTCGTGACAGCGCGGCATTTCCGGCAGGCATTCGAGTGGCACGTGCACGCCCCGGCCGGCATCGACGCGGGCCTCGCCTCGGACACCGTCGCGGAGATCGCCGCGGGCCGGCGCCCGCAATCCCTCCGGCCCGACGAAGCGGTGGTGCACGACTTCTGCATCGAGCTGCACACCGCGCACGAGGTGCGCGATGAGGCCTACGCTGCCGCGCTCGCCCTGCTCGGCGAGCGTGGGGTCGTGGACCTCTGCGGCGTGTGCGGCTACTACGGCCTGCTCGCACTCGTCATGAACGCAGCTCGCACGCCGCTGCCGGAGGGCGCCACGGCGCCCTGGTGAGTGCCGGATCGGCTCGGCCGCGCGCGGCGTGATCAGGCCAGGACGCTGACTACCAGATCTTGCAGACCTTCTCCGGCGGCTTCACGAGCGGCTGCCCGACTTTGCAGTGGAAAGCCCGTGCGAACTGCGGCATGTTCACCACGACGCCGTTGATGCGATAGCGCGGCGGCGAATGGGGATCGACGAGCGCGTGCGCGCGCTCGAGCTCGGGCCGCTCGTTCGCGCAGGCCCACTGCGCGAAGCCCACGAAGAAGCGCTGCTCGGGACTGAGCCCATCGCTCATCGGCTGCGGCTTGCCGCGCGTCTCCTCCTGCCACGCCATCCAGGCGAGCAGCTCCCCGCCGAGATCGGCGATGTCCTCGCCGGCGGTGAGCTTGCTGTTGATCTTGACGCGGTCGACCACCGTGTACCCGGCATACTGGTCGCGCAGGCACTGCGCGCGCGCCTCGAAGGCGTGCGCATCGCGTGCCGTCCACCAGTTGCGCAGGTTCCCGTGCGCATCGAACTGCCGCCCCTGATCGTCGAATCCGTGCGTCAGCTCGTGCCCGACGGTGCCGCCCGTGTCGCCGTAGTTCGGCGCCGCATCGAGCCGAGGATCGAACAGCGGCGGAATCAGCACGGCCGCCGGGAAGTTGATGTCGTTCAGCTGCGGATCGTAGTAGGCGTCGACGGTGGCAGGGGTGATCTGCCACTCGTCGCGGTCGACGGGTAGCCCGATCTTCGCGGCCTCGCGGTGTGCCTCGAAGCTCGCGGCGCGCTCCACGTTGCCGAAGAAGTCGTCCGGCCGGATGACGAGCGTCGAGTAGTCGCGCCAGCGTCGCGGATAGCCGATCTTGTTGTGCACCGCCTCGAGCTTCACGAGCGCGTGAGCCTTGGTCTCCGGGCTCATCCAGTCGAGCTTCTCGATGCGCTCGCGCATCGCGCGCTCGATCTGGCTCGTCATGCGCTCCACCTGCGTCCGCGTCGAGGCCGAGAAATTGCGTTCGACGAACTCCCGCCCGAGCGCCTCGCCGAGATCGCGGTCCACCGAGGCTACGCACTTCTGCCAGCGTGGGCGGTCGGCTTTCGCGCCGAGGAGCACCGTGTGATTGAAGGCAAAGTCCGCCGCGACGAACTCGGAGGAGAGCGACGGTGCGGCCGCATCGATGAGCGTCCAGCGCAGATAGGTCTTGAGGTCCGCGAGGCTCTCGCGGCGCACGAGGGCATCGAGCTCGCGCGTGAAGGCGGGCTCGGAGACGTTGATCCAGGGTCGGACGATGAGGCCCGTCGCATCGAAGTAGCCCTTCCAGTCGAGCTCCGGAGCGAGGTCCTTGAGCGTCGCGAGCGTGCCCCGGTGATAGACCTTGTATGGATCGCGCTCGTCCACCCGCGAGAGCGTGGCGCGCGCGAGCGCGGTCTCGATCCTGACGACGGTCGCCGCATCCGCCTGCGCGGCATCGCGGGACTCCCCGATCAGCTGCAGCATGCGTGCGACGTGCCCGGCGTACTGATTGCGGATCTCGAGGCTCTTCGCATCGTTTGCGAGATAGTAGTCGCGGTCCGGCAGGCCGAGGCCCCCCGCATCGACCGCGGCGATGACCCGCGTCGCATCGCGCGCATCCTGCTCGACGTCGCTCCCGAGCAGCATGCCGCCGCTGCCGTAGCGCGTCTGCAGGCTTCCCACGAGAGCGCCGATCGCCTGCTTGTCGGGCAGCGCGTCGATGCGCGCGAGGTCGGCGCGTATTGGCGCGATTCCGGCGCGCTCGATCGCCGCGACGTTCATGCAGGCTGCAAAGTAGTCCCCGAGCTTCTGCTCATCCGGTGTGCGGGTTGCGGCCGGCCGCGAGAGCTCCTCGAGGATGCCCCAGAGATAGCGCCGGACGTCGACCGTGAGCTTGCCGTATTCGCTCCAGCTCGACTGATCGGGCGGGATGGGATTTGCCTTCTCCCAGCCGCCGCAGGCATAGGTGTACAGGTCCTCGCAGGGGTCGACGGAGCGATCCATGGCCGAGGGGTCGAGGCTCGGGGAATCAGGGAGCGCGGTATCCGGACGCTCGGCCGGCGCGCCGGTGCCCGGGCTTCCCGCAGGCTGCGCGCTCGCGGCAGGTACCTGCGCCCAGGCACCGCTCGTCGCCCCCAGCATCGCGAGCGCCGCGAACGCGATGGTCGCGAGTGTCGTCGAGGCGATCCGCGGGGCGCCTCGCATGCAGCCGCCCGGCTCGACTGCCCGGCTCATTCCTCCGTCGCGCCGGGCCATGCCACGATCTTTTGGCACTGCTCCCCGAGCCCGTCGATACCGAGTCGCATCGTGTCGCCGGGCTTGAGGAAGATTGGTTGCGGCTTCTTCGCAGCGCCGACGCCCGGCGGCGTCCCAGTCGTGATGATGTCGGCCGGCTCGAGCGTCATGAACCGGCTCACGTAGCTCACGAGCTGCGCCACGCCGAAGATCATCGTGCGCGTATTGCCGGTCTGCATGCGCCGGCCGTTGACCTCGAGCCACATGCCGAGACTCTGCACGTCGGGGATTTCATCACGCGTCACGAGCCAGGGACCGACTGGGCCGAACGTGTCGCACCCTTTGCCTTTGTCCCAGGTCCCTCCGCGCTCGAGCTGGAATTCGCGCTCCGACACGTCGTTCACGATGGTGTATCCGGCCACGTACTCGAGCGCGCGCGACTCCTCGACACAGCGCGCTCGAGTGCCGATCACGACGCCGAGCTCGACCTCCCAGTCGGTCTTGCGCGAATCGCGCGGCAGGATCACCTCGTCGTACGGGCCGTTGAGGCAGGTGATGGCCTTGAGGAACACGACGGGCTCCTTCGGGATCGGACTGCCCGTCTCCGCAGCGTGATCTGCGTAGTTGAGTCCGATCGCGACGAGCTTGCGCGTGCCTGCAACCGGCAAACCGATGCGCGGATTGCCCTCGACGAGCGGGAGCGATGCCGGATCGATCGCAGCAAGCCTGCGCAATGTCGCCGGCGCGAGCGCTTCACGTCCGATGGCCGGCACCGGGACCGCGAGCGCTCGAATGCGTCCCTGCTCATCGATGAGGCCCGGCTGCTCCTTCCCCGCCGCACCGTAGCGCACCAGCTTCATAGCCACTCCCGCAAGCAAACCCGTGATCTCAGGCGCTCGTTGTTTACTCCTCGAGTGTAATGGAAACTGCTAGCCTCTCGCACCGCATCGAGACCGTCACGGGGGTGAACGACATGGCGTGGAGACGCCGCGCTTTTCGCGGCTCCAACATCGAGCGCGCGAAGAACATCGGCGACCTGCGGGAGATCGCGAGCCGCAAGGTGCCGAACTTCGTCTTCGAGTACGTCGAGGGTGGGGCCGAGGACGAGGCGACTCTGCGCCACAACCGCGCCGCACTCGAGGCGCTCAGGTTCGTGCCGCGCACGCTCGTCGACACCAGCGCCCGGCACCAGCGCATCACGCTCTTTGGACGCGAAAACCCCTCCCCGCTCATCATCGCCCCGACCGGCGGCAACGGTGTAGCCTATCCTCTCGGCGATCTCGCTCTGGCGCGCGCAGCCGCGCGGTTCGGCATTCCGTTCAGCCTCAGCACCGTCTCGACGGTGCGCCTCGAGCGCGTCGCCGCGGAAGCACCGGGGCGGCTGTGGATGCAGCTTTACGTCAAGAAGGATC
>DASXNC010000118.1:0-10607 GCA_036495325.1 Steroidobacteraceae bacterium | reverse complement strand
CCCCTGGCGGCCGGGCGGCCGCCGGGCGCGGCGGTCGCGGTGGACGCGGCGGCGCAGGTGCCGCAGGTGCAGGTGCCCCGGGCCCAGGCGCAGCGGGTGCAGGTGCAGCAGGCCCAGGGGCGGCGGGCCCGGGCGCGGCGGGTGCCAATCGCGGTGGAGGCGCTGCTACCGCGGGACCGAACGGCGCGGGTGACGACTGACCGCGCCTTCAGGCGCGTGAGAACTGCGTTTCCTGCTGCGTGATGAACTCGAGCAGCGCGGGCTTTCCCGCCCGCGTCTGCGCGATACCGCGCTCGATCGCGGGCACGATCTGCGAGGCCTCCGTCACGCGCTCCCCATACCCCCCGAAGGCGCGCGCCATTGCAGCGTAGTCCCCGGAGATGTCGGTCGCGCGGTACTTCTGCGTCGCCTTCGGCATCACGTTGAGCTCGATCGCCATCGCGAAGTTGTTGAGCAGGATCGAGAGGATCGGCAGCCGCTCGCGCACGGCCGTCTCGAAGTCCATGCCGGTGAAGCCGATCGCGGCATCGCCCCAGACGTTGATGCAGAGCTTCTCCGCGTGCACGAGCTTGGCGCCCATCGCCAGCCCGAGCCCGTAGCCGAGCTGGGTCGTCTTGCCCCAGCCGATGTAGCTCAAGGGGCGGGTGGAGCGCCAGAACGGCGACAGCTGATCGCGCGGACTGCCCGCATCGTGCGTGATGATCGTCTCGGCGACGTTCACCGTGCGCTGCAGGTCCCAAAGCACACGATACGGGCTCAACGGGGCGGCATCGGACGTGAGCTTCGGCAGCCACTCCTTGAGCCACTCGCCGCGGACGGATTCGATCTCCGCGGTGACGCGCGATGAATCGCGCGGAGAGGCGACCTTGCGACGACACGCGTCGATGAGCGCGCGCAGGGTGAGCTTCGCATCGCCGATCAGGGCGTATTTGGTCGGATAGGTCTTGTTGAGATCGAGCGGATCGAGCGTGGCGTGAATGATCGTCTTGCCGCTGGGCATTGCGATGCCGAACGCGGTCTCCGAGAAGCTGCAGCCGATCCCGAAGATCACGTCGGCGTGGCTGAGGAAGTGCGGCACGGTGCGCGGGTAGGCTGCGCCGCCCGAGCCGAGCGCGAGCGGGTGGGTCTCGTCGAATGAGCTCTTTCCCGGCAGGCTCGTGCACACGGGGATCGCAAGGAGCTCGGCGAGCTCGACGAGCTCGGCGTACGCTTCCGACCAGTGCACGCCCTGACCCGCATAGATGACGGGCCGCGCGGCAGCACAGAGAACCTCGGCCACTCGCGGGACATCCTGCGGATCCGGCGCTGATCGCGTGCGGAGCACCGGCTCGTAGGCAAGAGGCTCGGGCACCTCATCGGCAAACGCATCGTACGGAATCTCGACGACGACCGGCTGCAGCCGGCCGTTGCGCAGCTGCGTGAACGCGCGGCGGAAGACGTTGGGGACCTCGGTCCCGACCGTGACGGGCTCGGTATGCTTGGCGACACCCGCCATCTGCACGGTCGAATTGAAATTGTGCGGCACGTGCGCGAGGCGGCGTGCATAGCCCTGCGGCAGTACGAGCACCGGCACGGACTCCCCGTAGGCCTGAGCGACGCCGCCGTAGGCGTTCTCCGCGCCGGGTCCGTGCTGCATGCAGAAAACGCCGAGCCGCTTGCCCCGTGTCAGGCGCGAGACGGCATCGGCCATGTGCAGTCCGGTGCGCTCCTGGCGCACGATGATCGGCCGGATGTCCGCGATCGCCGCCGCCTCGAGCAGCCGGTTGCGCGGATAGCCGAAGAGAACGTCGATGCCCTCGCGCTTCAGAATCTCTACAATCGCCGCGTCGGTCTTCATGCGCGCATCACCCGCCGAACTCATTCTGTCGTAGCTGTTTGAAGGCCGGAACGGTCAGGAATTCCTCGAAATCCGCGGCCGTCGAGAGCTCGCGGAAGAGGGGAACGGCCTCATTGAAGCGGCCGCGCTCGTAAGCGTCGGCGCCCACCTCGCCGCGCACGCGCTGCATCTCCTCGTCGATGAGGCGGTCGAGCAGCGCGCGCGTCGCCTGCTGCCCGTCCGCGAGCGTGATGCCGTAATGAACCCACTGCCACACCTGCGCGCGGCTGATCTCGGCGGTGGCCGCGTCCTCCATCAGGTTGTAGAGCGGCACGGCACCTCGGCCGCGGAGCCACGCTTCGATGTACTGGATACCGACGCGAATGTTGAGTCGCATGCCCGCCTCGGTTCGCGTTCCCTCGTGCACCTGAAGCAGCTCCTTCTGCCCGACCTCAACATCCTCGTGCAGCCGGTCGAGCTGATTGGGGCGCGGCATCAGCCGGTCGAAAACCTCCTGCGCGACCGGAACGAGATCGGGATGTGCGACCCAGGTGCCATCGTGGCCGTCGGAGGCCTCACGTTCCTTGTCGGCCCGGACGCCGTCGAGCGCCCGTGCGTTCGCTTCCGGGTCGCGGCGGTTCGGAATCTGAGCCGCCATGCCGCCCATCGCGAAGGCGCCGCGGCGATGGCACGTTTGGATGAGCAGGAGCGAGTACGCGCGCAGGAACGCTTTGCCCATCACCACCTGCGAGCGGTCCGGCAGTACGTACGCGGGATTCGCGCGAAGCTTCTTGATGAACGAGAACATGTAGTCCCAGCGCCCGCAATTGAGACCGGCGATGTGCTCCCGCAGCTCGTGCAGGATCTCGTCCATCTCGAACGCCGCAGGCAGCGTCTCGATGAGCACGGTCGCCTTGATCGTGCCGGGCGGCAGTCCGAGGCGCTCCTGGGCGAACAGGAACACGCTGTTCCAGAGGCGCGCCTCCTGATGGCTCTCGAGCTTCGGCAGATAGAAGTAGGGCCCGGTGCCGCGCGCGA
Organism: Steroidobacteraceae bacterium; assembly: GCA_036495325.1. Lineage (GTDB taxonomy): Bacteria > Pseudomonadota > Gammaproteobacteria > Steroidobacterales > Steroidobacteraceae > JASHUC01. The sequence goes on along the minus strand of DASXNC010000118.1, from coordinate 7,753 downwards.
GCTGCGCGTGCGCGTTGTGGAAGAAGTACAGGCCGAAGTCGAAGAGGCTGCCGGAGATCGGCGCCCCATCCACGGTGAGTCCCGTCTCCGGCAAATGCCAGCCGCGCGGCCGCACGAGCAGAACGGCCGGATTCGGCCCGAGGGCGTAGCGCTTGCCGCTCGATGGGTCCTCGAAGTCGAGCGTCCCGTGCCAGCGGTCGAGCAGGTTCACCTGCCCCTCGAGGTTGTTCGCCCAGGTGGGCGAGTTCGCATCCTCGAAATCCGCCATGAACACCTTGGCGCCCGAGTTGAGCGCATTGATGATCATCTTTCGGTCGACGGGACCTGTGATCTCCACACGGCGGTCCTGGAGGTCCGCCGGAATCGCCGCGACGCGCCAGCTCTCGCGGCGAAGCTCGGCCGTCTCACGCAGGAAATCGGGCAGCTCTCCCGCGTTGTAGCGGGCCTGGCGGGAGACCCGCGCGTTGAGGAGCTGTGAGCGGCGCGGCTCGAAGCGGCGGTGCAGGGCGGCGAGGAAGCCCAGCGCCTCCGGGGTCAGGATCTCCTCGTATCGCGGACCGAGGGGGTGGTGGATGGCCACACCCGTCGGCAGGCGGTCGATCGGTCGATTACCGACTGCGGCGGTAGACATGGAAGTCTCTTCCTTTCCGGTTCGTCAACAATCGAGGCACTATGCACGGCCTTCCGAGACCCGCCAAGCTCTCCCTGGGCTACAGCAGCTTCACTGTCCCGGAAAAGACGGGGCGGGCGCCACCGGCGCGGGAACGGCCTGTTCGCCGAGGATGCGGCCCTCGTGGCGCCTGATGAAGAACATGGCGACGAAGGTGATCAGTCCGCAGCCGACCATGAAGTAGGCCGGGCCCGTCGGGGACCCCGTTGCCGCGACCAGCAAGGTCGCGATCAGTGGCGCCGTCCCGCTGAAAAGCGAAAACGCGAGATTGAAAGAGACGGCGACGCCGCTGAAACGGATACGCGTCGGGAAGAGGTCCGCGACGATGCCCGCCATCGGTCCGTTGCAAAGCGCGGCAGCGAGCCCGGCCCCGATGAAGAGCGGAATGAGCCGGGCCGTAGGGGCAGCCGCCGCGTCGAAGAACGGGACCGCGAACAGGGCGAGGAGGAGCGATCCCAGGCCGAGGATCCAGCGCTTCGGAATCCGGTCGCTCAGCCACGCTGTCAAGAGCATGCCGAAGGAAAGCACCAGGAGCCCGATGTTCTGGGCTGCGATACCGTCGCGGTAGGTGTGGTGCATCACGCGCTGCATGAAGGTCGGCATCGCGAACAGCAGCCCATTGAATCCCGCGGTCGCAACCATCGCGGCGATCGCAAAAACCGTCGCCGCGGGTGCCGTGCGCATGAGCTCGACGAAGGGCTGCTTTGCGGTCGTGTGCCTGAGCTTCTTGAATTCCTCGGTCTCGGAGAGCGAGAGCCGCAGCCAGAAGCTCACGAGACCCAGGAGTCCGCCGAGGAGAAAGCCGATGCGCCAGCCCCAGAGCGCGACCTGCTCCGGTCGCAGAAGCGTCACTACCGCCAAGCCGACGCCCGACGCGAGCGCGACACCCGTGTTGACGCAGAAAAAGATGAAGCCGGAGGAGAATCCCGCGCGCCGCGGCGCGGTCTCGACGACATAGGTGATCGCCCCAGGGAGCTCCCCGCCGAGGGAGAAGCCCTGGATGAGGCGGAGCGCAATCACGCCCGCCGTGGCCCAGGCGCCCCATCGCGCGTAGCCCGGCAGGAGGCCGAGCGCAAGCGTCGCCGAGGACATGATGAGGATCGAGAAGATGAACACCCGGCGACGCCCGTATTTGTCGCCGAAATGGCTGAAGATGACGCCCCCCATCAGCCGCGGGACATACCCGAGCGCGAACACGGAATAAGTGAGCATCAGGCCGACGAGGGGGCTCTTCGTCGGGGCGAAGAAGGCATCGCCGATGTACTGCGCGAAGGTGCTGTAGATGACGAAATCGTAGAATTCAAGTGCGCCGCCGAGGCTCGACAGCACGATGGTGCGCCATTCGGCGCGGCCGATGCGCGTCTGTCCCGCTGGCCCCCCCGCGGCCACCGCCCCCTCCGTCATCGCGTGCTCCTCCAACCGTCAGGTCCGCGGCATACTAGCCGACCAGCGGGCAGCGCGACACCGCGGTGCAACGGGCCTCGATTGCGCCCGAGCTCAGGCTGCGGCGGCAGCGCAGCAGACCGTGGTATCCATGTCGCGATCCGTGCACTTGATCTCGCGGCCTCGGCCGCCCGAGACTCGCGCGTTGACCGGGTATGGCGCATATGTTACCCGTGGTGGTCGGAACTGCCGAAAAAGCAGGCAGTTACAGCAGAGGGCGAGACTGGAAGCATGTCGGGCCGCAGACAATTTTTGAAGACGCTCGTGGGCGGGGGCGCGGTCCTCGCGAGCCCTGCCTGGATGAGCGGGGCGGCCGCTCTGCTGCCGAGGCGGGCGTTCGGCCGTGAGCACGCGCAGGAGCGCGTGGCGGCTCCCACCGTCGAGTCCCTCACCGACAGCCTCGCACTCATCGCGGGCGCAGGCGGCAACGTCGTCGCTCTGAGCGGGCCCGACGGCGTGGTGCTCGTCGACACCGGCGCGGCTGAAAGCACGCATGAGCTCCTGAAGGCTGTCGCGACCTTACCCGGTGCGCGCGCCGGGAACATGGCAAAGTCGCGCAGCGGATCGCCGAAGATCCCGATCGCTTTCAACACTCACTGGCACTGGGATCACACAGGCGGCAACGAGGCCCTGCACGGGCTCGGCACGAAGCTCATTGCGCACGAGAACACGCGCTTGTGGCTCGGCGAGCCGATCTGGAGCGAGTGGCAGAACCGGCACTACGCGCCGCGGCCCAAGGAGGCATGGCCGACGGACACTTTCTGGACGGACGGGAAGATCGAGTTCGGCGGCGAGCCGATCGAATACGGACACCTCACGCAGGCGCACACCGACGGCGATCTGTACGTCTATTTCCGCAAGCAGAACGTCCTCGCCGCCGGGTGTGTCCTCGCGGCAGGCCGCTATCCGATCCTCGACTACTCGACCGGTGGATGGATCGGCGGCATGGCGGATGCGACGAAGAAGCTGCTGGATATCACTGACGAGAAGACGCGCATCGTCCCGGGCATTGGTCCGGTGCAGACGCGCGCGGATCTCGCCGCGGAGCATGAGATGCTCGCGGCGCTTTGGAACGATCTGTGGCACCAGATGCTCAAGGGCTACGGCGCGAGCGACATGATCGCCTCCGGAATCACGAAAACGTACGACGCCCGCTTCGGCAAGCCGGACCTGTTCCTGCAGCAGAGCTTCCAGGGTCTTTACGCCCACGTTCGTGAAATGCGGGGAGCTGTTTGACGTGACACGCTCGATCGTTATTTTTGCCGCGGCTGCCTCGCTCACGATCGCCGCAGTCGCTGGTGTCGCATTTGCGCAGACCCAGCAGGGTGCGGGTGCCGCCCCCGCCGCGAAGGCGTTGCCGCCCGGGGCGGCGACCGATGCTCAGGCGAAGCCTTACTTTCAATTCCTGAGCAATTACTGCGAGAAGTGCCACAACACCGAGGATTGGGCCGGCACCATCGCCTTCGGAGCCATGTCGCCCGCGGACATCCCGAGCGATGCGAAGACCTGGGAGACGGCGGTCATGAAGCTCTCCGGGCGCCTGATGCCCCCGCCGGGACAGAAGCAGCCGCCCCAGGCTCAGATCAACGCCTTCATGTCCTGGATGTCGCAGCACCTCGATCAGGCCGCGGCCGCGCATCCGGACCCGGGATTTATCCCACTGCACCGACTGAATCGAACCGAGTACGTGCGCTCGGTCCAGCAGATTCTCGGGGTCGAGGTCGACCCGTCGACGCTGCTGCCGAAGGAGACTTTGAGCGACGGCTTCGACGACATCGCCGGGGCGCTGAAAGTCTCCCCGACATTCCTCGACCAGTACATCTCGGCCGCGCGAACCGTCGCCGCGCTCGCGATGGGCGATCCCCATCCAGCGACCGCGATTGCCGTGTACCGGGCCGGCAAGCAGAGTCAGGCATTCCACATCGAGGGCACCCCGCTCGGCACGCGCGGCGGCATGCAGGTGACGCATTACTTCCCGGCTGACGGCGACTACGTTTTCGACCTGAGCGTGTTCACCGGCATCGGCTATCTCGTAGGGCTCGACAGCCCGCAGGACGTGGTGCTCACGATCGACGATCAGAAAGCCTTCGAGAAGTCGGTCGGCGGGGCGAAGGATCTCAAGGAGGGCGACCAGAATCCGATCGAGTCGACGAAGGATCTGAAGGCTCGCTTCGAGCACATCCTGGTGCACGTGCCGGCCGGACCGCACAAGATCGTGGCGACGTTCGTCGCACGCACGCACGCCGAGTCGAATGAGGAGCTGTTCCCGTTCGATCCGCGCGGCGGCAACGAGCGCATCCCGAGCGTCAGGGGCCTGCAGATCACGGGGCCGTTTCATCCGACGGGCATCTCGGAGACGCCGAGCCGCGCGAAGATTCTGATCTGCGAGCCGAAGGCAGAAAGTGACGAGGTGCCGTGCGCTCGGCGCATTCTCGCCAAGATCGCCGGCGAGGCGTATCGGCGTCCGATCACCGATGCGGACCTCGTCGCGCCGATGCGCTTCTTCGACGCGGGTCGTAAGGGCCAGACCTTCGATGCGGGCATCGAGAACGCCCTCGTCGCGATCCTCTGCAGCCCGAAGTTCCTGTATCGCGCAGAGTCCGACTCGCCGCTCATGAAGGCGGGCGGCATCTATCCCGTGAACGATCTCGATCTCGCCTCGCGCCTGTCGTTCTTCCTCTGGAGCGAGGGCCCCGATCAGGAGCTGCTCGACCTCGCGCAGTCCGGCCGTTTGCATGAGCCGGCGGTGCTCGAAAAGCAGGTCCACCGCATGCTCGCCGACCCGCGCGCGGAGTCGCTCGTGACGAACTGGGCTTTCCAGTGGCTCGAGGTCGACGCCATGGACAAGATCGACCCCGACCCGTTCGAGTACCCGGAGTTCGACGAGGACCTGCGCTCGGCATTCCGCGAGGAGATGAGGCTGTTCCTCGGCAGCGTCCTGCTGAAGGACCTCGACGTGCGCGATCTGCTCACGGCCAACTGGAGCTACGTCAACGGTCGGCTCGCACTGCAGTACGGGATTTCGGACGTGCAGGGCGCGCAGTTCCGCCGCGTGCAGCTCGCGAATCCGGCCCGCTGGGGCCTGCTCGGCAAGGGCGCGATGCTCATGGGCACCTCCTACGGCAACCGCACGGCGCCGGTGCTGCGCGGTGCGTGGGTGCTCGATGACGTGACCGGCACGTCCCCGCACGCGCCGCCGCCGTCGATCCCGCCGTTCAAGGAGAACGTGCCGGGCGCCAAGCCGCTCACCATCCGCCAGCGCCTGGAGATGCATCGCTCGCAGCCCTCGTGCAACGCCTGCCATGGGCTGCTCGATCCGATCGGCATGTCCCTCAACAATTTCGACGCGATGGGTGCGTGGCAGACGAAGGATGAGGACACCGGTCTGCCAATCGATGCGTCCGTGACCCTTCCCGATGGGACGCGGGTCGGCGGTCCCGTGGACTTGCGCCGCGAGCTTCTCAAGAAGAGCGATCGCTTCGTCGAGACGATCACTGAGAAGCTCATGACATATGCCCTGGGACGCACGCTCGACTACCACGACATGCCGACGGTGCGCGCGATCGTGCGCCGGGCGGACCGGGACCAGGATCGCTTCGACTCGATCGTGCTCGGAGTCATCGAGAGCCCGCAGTTCACGACGAAGCGCATTCCGGCGGCCGGCAACGGCGCGCCGAATCTGAAGACAGCCCAGGCCGCGAATCGCAACTAGAGCGCAAGGTCCGAAGGAGCTCAAGCGTGTTCATCACCAAGAAGCACCTCTCCCGCCGCACCGTGCTGCGGGGTGTCGGCGCATCGATCGCGCTGCCGATTCTCGATGCGATGATCCCTGCCGGTACCGCGCTCGCGCAGACGGCAGCTGCTCCGCGGATGAAGATGGCGTTCATCTATTTCCCGCACGGCGCGGTCATGCTCCCCGGTAACGATCAGTGGACGCCGCAGGGCGAGGGCCGCGAGTTCGAGCTGTCGCCGATCCTGAAGCCGCTCGAAGCATTCAAAAAGCAGTTGATCGTCGTGAGCCACCTCGGCAACAAGCCGGCGGAAAGCGCCGCGGTGCACGCCATCGTTCCGGGCACGTGGCTGTCGTGCGTGCATCCGCGCGAGAGCCAGGACCCCTACGGCGGCGTGACGATCGACCAGATGGCCGCGCAGCACATCGGTCAGGACACGCCGCTCCCCTCGCTCGAGGTGAAGACGGAAGGGATGGGCGGTGGCGGATCGTGCGACCGTGCGTACGGCTGCAGCTACTCGGGCACGATCGCCTTCCGCACGCCGACGATGCCGCTGCCGATGGAAGACAACCCGCGCACGGTGTTCGAGCGGCTGTTCGGCCGCGGCGATACGCCGCAAGAGCGCAAGACGCTGAGCGACCAGTACAGCAGCATCCTCGACATGGTCTCGAGCGATGCCGCCTCATTGAAGCCGCGGCTCGGTCCGACGGACCAGGCAGTGCTGGCGGACTATCTCGACAGCGTCCGCGAGATCGAGCGTCGCGTGCAGAAGATGGAAGCGCATAAGGTCTCGAACCTGAAGCTGCCCCCGACGCCGATCGGCATACCGGATCAGTTCCCGGAAGAGCAGGCGCTCATGTTCGATTTGATCGCGCTTTCCTTCCAGGCGGGCCTCACGCACATCGCGACGATGATGATGGCGGCCGAGGTCAGCAACATGACCTATCCGTTCATCGGCGTGCCGGATGCGTTCCATCCGGTCTCGCATCATCAGGACGATCCGGTGAAGCTCACGAAGCTCGCGAAGATCCAGACCTATCACTCCGTCAAGATGGCCGCGTTCCTGAAACGCCTCGAGGCAACTCCAGACGGCGACGGCTCGATCCTCGACCACTCGATCATCGTGTACGGCAGCAACATGGGTAACAGCAACGCTCACAACCAGTATCCGCTGCCGACGGCGGTGCTCGGCGGCGGCTGCGGGAAGTTGAAGGGCGGTCAGCATCTGGTCTATCCGGAGCACACGCCGGTTGCGGACCTCTGGCTGACCCTGCTCGATCGCGCCGGCGTACCGGTGGGCAAGGTCGGGGACAGCGCCGGCGAGATCAAGGAGATCTGAGCCGATGAGTCTCGCGCGCCGCCTGATCCCCCTGTCCGTCCTCGCCTTCGGTCTCGTTGCCGCGGGCGCCGTCTCCGCGCAAAGCGCGCCAGCAGGGCTGCATGGCGCGCAGGGTGCGGCGGCGCCTGCCGCAGCGGGGCCGCCGCCTTCCAATGCGGGTTTGGATGCCGGCGAGTCGGGTCCGGGGCCGGAAGCCCCGAAGCCCGAGCGGGCGGCTCCAGCGCGTGCTGGCGGGGCCGCCGGCGGTCCCGCGAACTCCGCACGCGGGCGGCGCGGCGGCCCTGGAGCACCGGGTGGCGCGCCGGCGGCCGCGCCGAGCGGGCCGTACGTGCCGACCGGTAAACCGGTTGCTTACATCCGAGCGAATGTCATGCCGCCGCTCGTGGCGGCCGCGCGGGAGAGTGACACCGATCGGGCACTCCAGCTGATCGCGAAGGGCGCGGACGTGAACGTGCGCGCGCCGGACGGCACGACCGCGCTCATGTGGGCCGTGCACTCCGATCAGGTCTCGCTCATAACGCGACTCCTCAAGGCGCATGCGGACGTCCGTCTCGCCAACGAGTTCGGGGC
>DASXNC010000117.1:0-3448 GCA_036495325.1 Steroidobacteraceae bacterium | reverse complement strand
TCCTGCACGGCGGCATCGACGAGGCTACGACGCTGCAGCTCGATCCACGGAACGAGCGCTCCCCGATAGTCGCCAAGATCGGCGTCCGCCCAGCCCATGCCGAGCAGCGCCCGGTTCGAGTACGGTCCTTCGAGCCGCACGCGCTCGAGCGCGGGACGCGCCGCCGCCGCATCGTTCGCCTGCAGGTGCGCGTAGCCCATCGCGAGGTTCGCGCGATCGCGCAGGGCGGCGATTTCGGGGTCGCCCGTCGCGAGCGTACCGACGGACTCGAGCGCACGGTCGGCGTCCGGGAGCCGATGCTCGCGGATGAAGGCGATACCGAGATTGAATCGCGCGTACGCCACCCAGTCGGGCGGACCCTGCCAGTCCTCGAGCAGCCGCACCGCCTCGTCGTCGCGGCCGAGGCGGATCAGCACGTTGCTCAGCAGATGAGTCCGCTGGGCCTCGAGCTGCGGCGGCAGACGGCCCTCGATGCGGGCGAGCGACTGCTCGGTCTTATCGAGATAACCCCGCTCGTACCACACCTCCGCGAGATAGAACCAGGCGCGATTGCGCACACCGAGGGGCACATCCGGGGTCAGCAGCTTCGCGAAGATTTCACCGGCAGCGTTGTGCAGTCCGAGATCGAGATACAAGCTGCCGAGCAGCAGCTGCGCCTCGGGCCGGTGATGCGGCAGCAGGCCCCAGTGATCGTATGCCTCGATGCGCGTGATCGCGTCGAGGTCCTTGTCGGGTCCTTGAAAGTAGTAGAAGAGAACATCGCCGTAGTTCAGATCGCGGACGCGGGTCGGGGGCAGCTTGTCGGATTCGCGGCGGGCGGCGCCCGCGGGGAACGCGGCTGCAAGCGCGGCGACGACAGCGAGCGGCGCGAGAAGGGCGCGAAGACGACGCATCGCGACCCTCCTACTCCCCCCAGTCCTTGATCTCGAATTCCGGCTGCAGCCGGTGCTGGCGGTCGTTGATCTTCAGCTCGAGATAGTGAGCGCCGATGCTCTTGTCGAACTTGATCGACGCGCCGCGCCTGTAGTCGCGGTCGTTCGGTCCCTTGCCGGTGAAGAAAGCGACGAGTTCGTGGGGGCCGGTCTTCAGATTGCCGATATAGAGCTTCTGTACGCCGCCTTTCATCAGTGCATTGACCTCGCGCGGCGTGTACAGATAGTTGGCGACCTCCTTGCGGTCGATCTTGAGCTCGACCGAGTCGAGCCCGAAGAACGAGCCCACATCCATCGACACGAATACCGCGACCTGTGTGTTCGCCGGATAGAGCAGCTCCTCCTCCAGCACGTAGAGGTCGCGGTTGAGGTCCACCACGTCCTTCTTGAGGGACTGCGCCTCCTCATCGAGCGCTCGGGTATCCGCCGCTGATGGGACCTGAGCGGCGGACCCCGTGCCAGGGGCCTGCCCGGCCGGCGCCGCCGCGGGCGCCGCCGCGGGCGCCGTCGCCGTGGATGAGGGCGCGGCTGCGGCAGATGCCTCTCCGCTCGAGGGTGCGGCCGACGGCGCGGCTGTGGCCGCCGGCCCCGCCGCGGGTGCGGCCACGGCCGCTCCGGCCGGCAGAGCCCCGCAGAGCACCGAAGCCCCGATCAGCAAAGCGCGGAAGGTCGAAAGCTTCACTCGAATGATCTCCCATCGAGCCGCCGCGGCGAGCCCGTCATCCTTCACTCATCGAGCAGGCGACGCAGCTCGGCGCGGTAGCGTGCCTCATCCTGCGAACCGAAGTCATGGTGCACGTCGCGGATCGTTCCGTTGCGATCAATGAGGACCACCATCGGCAGACTGTCCACGTCGAAGAGCCGGCTCACCTCCTCGGCAGGATCGTCGAGCATTTGGAAGCCGACCCGGTGGACGCGTGCGAACTCGCGTGCGTGCCGGCGGGAGTCCTCGACGCTGATGCCGAACGCCGCGAGGCCCGCAGTGCGATACGTCGAATAGCTGCGGTTGATCGCCGCGAGCTCGCTTCCGCAGGTGCTGCAGTTGCTGCTCCAGAATGCGAGCACGACCACCTCGCCGCGGTGCTCGGACAGCCGCACGTTGTAGCCGGTGAACGCCGGGAGCGCGAAATCCGGCGCCGTCCGGCCGATCAGCGGATAGTCCGCGGCGACTGCGGCGGCGCTCGCCGTCAGAAACACCACCGCGACGAGGCGACGCCAGCACTCATCGACCCTGCGCATCGCCTACCCGCATCGCTGCAATGTTCATTGCCGTCCGAACACTCGCATAGGCGAGTTAACAGTGTCAACGAAGCGGGTCTCCGGCGAGGCAATGCGGCGCGCTTGCTGCAGCCCTGTCGGGAATGCGCGACAGACCCCTGCCCTGTGCGCTTGTGTCGGATCGCGCGGCGTGGGAGCTCCGGTCCCGCGCCGCAGCGCCGCATCAGCCCCTCGGGTCCGGTCCGGCGCTCCTGCGCTCCATCAGGCGATCACGTGATTCACGATCGGCTGAAAGGCGATCAGCGGGTCGAGCTGCGAGGCGCTCGTGCCGAGCCCAAGACCCGGCGACGTGCCCGCGAGGCTCGGGAAGTTGTTCGCATTGGCGGGACTGAAGACGGTCGCGTAATTGCCCGCCTCCCCGTGCAGAGCCATGTAGTTGAGGATAACCGTCTGCACGAGCAGATTGACCGCGTTCGCCGCCGGGCTCGATGAGGTGTTGACCGAGCCGTCGCTGTTGTAATAGCCGAGCTGATTGCCGGGGCCGCCCTGGACGAGCTGCGGGCGCGCCGTGGGGTTGTACACGAGAAAGAACGTGTTGGCGCTCGTCGAGCTGTCGCCCTGCCATCCGTACTTACCGCGCCCGGCTGCCGAGTTGTCCGCCATGCCCGTCGAGACGAGCGAGCCGTCGCTGATGACGTAGATCATGACGGGCTTTTGCATGCGCATCGCGTACTCGAGACACGCGCCGATGCACACGCCGGCGTGGAAGTTCTTCGTCTCTCCGGTGGCGCGCGTGCTGTCGTGGTAGTCGTAGCCGCCGAGTGTGACGGTGCCGGCGCCCGCGAAGCCGCTGATGACCATCTTCATCACGGCCGCCGTCGCCTTGATATCCGAGTCCTGATAGTCGGTCGCCGTGAAGATGCTATTACCCGCGCCTACGATGTTGGTGTCGAGGTCCGGGTTGAGCGCTGCCGGGTTGCCGAAAGTGTTGACGAGGTCGGCGGACTTCGCATTCCCGCAGAGCATCGCCGTCTTCAGGCTCGTGTCGGAGGCCGCATTGCCCGGGAAGACCTGCACGGCTCCGAGCTTGCCGGTGAAGCTCGACAGATCGGTCCCGCCGCTCAAGCGAGCAGTCGACTCGAGCACGGAGACCGACGCTTGCGGGTCGCCCGGAAACATCGTCCCGAGCTGCCCCGTGTCGACGAGCCCGGTCACATCGCTCGATCGCCTGACGACCGAAGGCGTCTCCGAGAGGTCGATGAGAGCCGCGGGTGCCATTGAATTGCCGCCGGAGGTCG
>DASXNC010000116.1:0-2313 GCA_036495325.1 Steroidobacteraceae bacterium | reverse complement strand
GCTCCCATTATGAAGGTCGCATCGAGATCAAACCGCACGCTTGAGCGGCGGCGCCACGCAGGAGTGGCTCTCCCGTGAGCGCGTTAGTAACCTGGTTTCAAGCGCTCAACGAGCGCGAGCGGCGCTTGGTCGCCGCGGCCGGGGGGCTCGCCGTGCTCGTGCTGCTCTACGCGCTCTTTGCGCTCGATCGCGGTGTCGCACGCGCGCAAGTTCTGGCTCAGACGATCGAGCGATTCGGCGTTCGGCGCGGCGAGCACCAGCTCGAGCGCGCCGCCGCGAAACTGAAGCGCGCGAATAGCCGTGTCGCCGGCGCCGGCTCGCGCCTCGGCGAGCGCGCCGAGCGCCGCGAGCAGCCCGGAGCTGTCCCCGCCACGCAGACTCGCGAGCCGCTTCGCCATCCGGCGCTGCGCGTCGATCGCATTGTGCTCGCCTGGCATGGCGGCACGAAAGGTCTGCTCGATCGCGACGTTCACCGCACGCTCTGCGCGGGTGAGCGACATCAGCGCGGTCGCGCTGCCGGCGGCATGCAGCGCGACGAGCGCGACGAGCAGGATCGCCGCGACCCGCCACACGCGCCAACCGCTTCCGAGTGAGCTCGCGGGCGCATAGGCGCCTTGCTGCAGATTGATCGCTTCGCCCGAGACCGCCGCCGCAAGGCGCTGCGCGTAAAGCGGGAGCGGACCCTCGGTCAGCAACTGGACCTTGATGCCGTCGAAGCGATCGCGCAGCGACTCGACGATTCGCTGATGCTGATGCCATTCAGCGGGGCCCGTGTAGAGCACGAGGCCGCCCCCGCCCGGGGGCTCGGCGGCGATCACCGCTTCGCCCGCGGGACGCGCGAGATGCAGCGCGTCCGCGAGCGCATCGATCGGCATTGTGACCGGCAGCGCCCCCGGCGGGCGCACGATCGCATCGTCCCCCTCGAGCACTGCGACGGCCTGGCCCGGATTGATCGGCGCGAGCTCGCTCTCGGCGAAGACCGCCTCGGGCTTCAGCCCCGCCGCCGCGAGCTCCGCGAGCCAGCCCTCGAGCAGCGCACGGGAGATCACGGCGACCGGCATTCGCGCGCTGTCGACGGCACGACGGCCGAGCGCAAAATGCAGGCTCTCCACGTCCGTGGCAAGCTGCTCCTCGAGGGCGAATGGGACCACCTGCTGCGCCTTGATGCCGGACTTGACGGGCACGTCGGCTTCGGTGAGCACTACATCGCCCGCAGGCACGAGCGCACACACGCGGCGCCCCGGCGCGAGCCCGGCGGCCTCGGGCAAGGCGCCATGCTGCTCGCGAAACACGATGCGGCCCGCGCCGTCTGTCACGAGCCACGAGGCGGGTGCGGCGGCTTTGCGTGCGAGCCGGATGAGTAGCCAATCTGCCATGCGATCAATTCACGTCAATGCGATCAAATCACCGTCAATCCGCCGTGAAGGTGCGCTGAATGACGCGCGCCTTGGCGCCGTTCTGCTCCCGATGCAGAAGACTGTACAAGTAGAACTGCGCACTGCCAATGCTCACGACGCTCGTGAGCCGGAAATAATCGGACTGCGTGCCGACCATCGTCATCCCGGGGCTGCCTCGCGCCGACGGGTCGGACGCGAATGTCTGGAACTCCTTTACGGTAGGGAAGCACGGGTTTTGCTGCCGCTGCTCAGCGAGGCTCTTTGGGTCCATCGTGCTCCAGTTCCGCTCCCCGGTCGGGTTGAACGCATCGAGCACCTGCGGCTTGGCCGTGCAAACATTGACCTTCGTTCCGCGCGGAAGCGCCGTGACGTACGGCTCAATTTGCGCATAGCGGTCGGGTCCGAAGCCGGGCAGCGCGAGCAGCTCGCTCGCACTCGTGATCTGCCGGTTTGCCGTGCGGTACGGCGGCAGCTGCGAGAGATACGTGCTGTCCTCGGCCCCATCCGGCGGCTCGACGAGCGAGTCCGCGTCGATCCAGTCGGCAATTTTCTCGGCCCATTGCGGCTCGAGTCCGAGGATCTGTAGCAGGCTCTGGAACGCCTGGATCTCCTTCGGATCTTGTACCCCGGAAGCATCGACCAGATTGTTGAGATTGAATCGTCCCTGCATGTCCTCGAGCCAGGCCTCGAGCGTTACGCCATCCGTGACCGGCAGCGGTCCGTAGTGCATCGTCCAGGGCTGCCCCGGCGACGGTCCCGGAGCATCGTTTTGTGGGTAATTGGCGCGGCTCTCGCGCAGCGCATACCCTGCGATCGCCTCGCCGGCCTCCGCGACGAGAACGCTCTGGTCGAACGCGAAATCCCCTTGAACGCGGCGAGCGGTCATGGCCGTACGGTAGGCAATGGCCGTCGCGAG
>DASXNC010000115.1:0-2470 GCA_036495325.1 Steroidobacteraceae bacterium | reverse complement strand
ATCGCAGGCGCAGTGGGCGCAGTGGGTCTCCGACAACGCAAACGTCGAGAGCACCACAGTGCGGGTTGCAAAGGCCGGCGCACACACGGTCAAGATATGGATGGTCGATCCGGGGCTCGATTTCGAGCGGATCGTCATCGCCGCCCGCACGCTGCCGCGAAGCTATCTCGGTCCGCCCGAGAGCCACAGACTTGCGGAACTCGAGCCGGCGCCGCAAGTCCATCAGGGTGTGCTTTCCAAGCTTGACGCAGACGATCGCGATCGCCGGCGCGTCGGCCGGAGACGATATGCGATCCCGGGCATTTGAATTCTCGAGCGCGTGTTTGCTCGCGCTCGCGGCGACCTGGATGATGTCGGCTTGTACCAACGGCTCATCCAGCGCGGGCTCGTCGGCCGGACAGACGGGCGCCGCGCCGGCGCCCCTTCCGCCCGGAACGGAATGGGCGGCCTGGATCAACCGCGACATCCAGATCGACTTGCCCGACCTGCCGCACGCCTACACCTGCGATGATCTCTGGTACAAGCTGCACGCCATTCTGCTCGCGATTGGCGCGCGGGAGTACATGGCGATCGACCGCTACAATTGCGGCAAGGGCGCCTCCGGCGGCCGTTCGCCGACCGTACATTTGCGCTTTTTCACACTGCGTCCGGTGACCGGCGATCAGATCCGCTGGGCCAACACGCGCGCCATGGAAAAGACCGTCGTCCTCGCGCCGGGCGAGCCGAACCGGCTCGAGCCGGGCGACTGCGCTCTCGTTCAGCAGCTTCAAGGTACGCTGCTCGCCTACCTCGAGGTGCCGGTGAGCGCGACACGCTTCGAGTGCTCGAGCCCTTCGACGCACGATTTCGAACTATCCGCACGGGTGCTCAAGGCGCTGCCGGAGAAGCCGGCCGCTCAGTGACGTGAGCGGGCGCGCGTGATGACGTCGGCGCCGTCCGGGTTGCCGCGCATGTCTTCCGCCAGTTAGCGCAACAAACGCGCATTTCGATAGCTTCACGCCGCGATATCGGCTCGCTCGCATGAGCCGGTTCTGGTGGGATGGCGCTCCCCGCAAATGCCTGCTGGAGAGCACCATGAGCTTGAAATCGAACGCAATGCGCAGCATTGACGCTGCCTCGCGCAGCCTCGCGGCCGCCACGGCGTGTCTGGCGGCGGCGCTGTTGCCCCGACTCGCACTCGCGCAGGCGTCTCCATTTCTCGCAGGCGCAAACGCGCTCCAGCAGAACATCCTCACCTGGCTTACCCCGATCGCAATCATTCTCGTCATGGTGCTCGGAGCAATGGCGATGGCAAACCGAATGTCTTGGGGCTGGTGTCTGGCCGCGATTTTGGGCATCGCGATCGCTTTTGGGGCGCCGCAGATCGTCACCTGGGTCCGCGGCATGTTCGGCGTGTGAGGCATTCGATGAGCGCACGCAATCCGGGTCTCACGGCTGATCCGCTCTTCGTCGCGGCGACTCGGCCGCCGATGCGCTGGGGCGTCACATATTCGGCACTGCTCGCCAATCTCGTATTCACCATGGAGATCTTTCTTGCGACTCGGAATCTGCTCGCGCTCGGTCTCGCTTTGCCGATCCACGGAGTCGCAGTGCTCCTCTGTGCGAGCGATCCCCGGTTTTTCGACTTGATGCTGCTCGCGGCGCGCACGAGACTCCCAGCAGCCCTCGGCAACCTGCGCTACTGGCGCGCCAGCAGCTACAGCGCGCTCGCGCTCGATTTACCGCGCCGCCGCGGCTTGCGGCGTGCACGAGCAGACGTATGGGTTTGGACGACCATCGCGAGGAGAGAGCGGTCGTGAGGCTAATGCGTCCAACCGCTGCCCCGCAGGCGTCGGCACGGACGGCCTCGATTCGCGTGGGGCTCCCATTCCCTGCGCGGATCGTGCACGCGTGGCGTGAGACGGAGCTAACGCAGCGCATTCCCTACACTGCCCAGGTCGCGCCTGGCGTTCTCAGGACCAGCTTCGGTGATTACGTGCAGATGTTCCGCCTCTCAGGCGCGAGCTTTCAGAGCGCTGACGACGTCGAACTCAACGTCTGGCACGAGCATTTGAACATCCTATGGCGCAACGTTGCGAGTCCGCAGGTCGCCTTGTGGACGCATCTCGTGCGCCGGCGCGAGCGGATCGGCTTCGAGGCAGAGGACGAGCGGGGATTTGCCGCTTCGCTCGCCCGCAAGTATCGCAGCCGGCTCTCCGCTGAGACGTTGATGATGAACGAGCTCTACGTCTCGCTCGTGTACCGGCCGCTTGCACCCGCCGCGAGCCGGCTCGCAAGGTTTCTTTCGCGCGCGCGTCCGGATGCGAGTGCGCTCGGCCTCTCGGATGCCTTGGAGGCGTGTGACAAGCTCGCCAGGACTGCTTTAGCGTCGCTCGAGCGCTACGAACCGGAACCCTTGACCGTCTATCGCCGCGGATCGCGGTACTGCTCGCGAGCCCTGGAGCTGCTCACGCTGCTCATCGACGGCGAG
>DASXNC010000114.1:0-7232 GCA_036495325.1 Steroidobacteraceae bacterium | reverse complement strand
GATGCTGCGCTGCCTGCTGCTGCAGTTGCTCGCGAATCGCGGCCAGGTCGCGCCCCTGCGCAAGCGTCGGCAACTCATCCTGTTCGCGCACGCTCGACGCCTGCGCCGCATGGCCGTCCCCGGGGGCCGCGCCGCGATCCGGCACGGCGAGCACGCGGATATTCAACTGCAGGTAGTCAGGCAAAGGCAGTGAAGCGAGCTCCGAGGCGGTGACGGGAGTTCCCGCCCGTCGCGTGATCCACCTCGCCATCCACTCGAAGAAGTCGGCGCGCGGCAGGCTCGAGGGCGGGCCCCCGTTGGAAGCCTCATCCGCCTCGAGCTCATCGAGTGCACGGCGCGCGTGATCAGGCACCGGGACGAGCTGCTTGCGTATGGTCTTCGGGAGCGCGCGGAGTAGCGCGGCGATCTTCTCCTCGCGCAGGCCCGGCACGAGCCAGGCGAGGCGACCCGCGTCGAGCTCGCCGACCACGGGCGGCGGCGCGTGGAGCGTGATGCCGTCATTCGCGGCACCGGGCTCGAAGACGTACTCGAGGGGCAGCCGGTTTCCGGCCAGCTCGAGGGCATCCGGAAATCGGTGCAGCCCGGCTTCCGGCGCCTCGCGCTTGAGGAGATCGGCGGCAGACAGCTCGAGCGCACCCGGATCGCGCCGCTCGGCATCGATCAACCAGCGCTCGAAGGCGGCCGTCGAGCTCACCTGGCGTGGAATGCGCTCCGAATAGAACCTCACCTCCGCTTCCTCACCGGCCACGATGTCGCGGCGGCGACATTTGGCTTCCAGGCGCTCGAGCTCGGAACGCAAGCGCCGGTTCGCCTCGAGGAAGCGGGCATCGATGCCTGCCCCACCCGCGACGAGTCCTTCGCGGATGAAGATCGCGTGCGCCTCGTCGGGCGCGATCGGCCCGTAGTCGACGCGGCGCTGCGAGACGAGCGTCAGCCCGTAGAGCGAGACTGACTCGTATGCGACGACCGTGTTCTTGGCCCAGTGCGGCGCCGAGAAGCTGCGGCGAACGAGGTGCGGAGCGACCGCCTGGATCCAGCCGGGCTCGATCGCGGCGACCATACGGGCATAGAGACGCGCCGTCTCCGTGAGGCTCGCCGCGACGATCCATTTCGGCGGCTTCTTCGAAAGCGGACTCCCGGGTGCAATGACGAACCGCGTGCCGCGCGCGCCCTGGTACTCGCGCCGCTCGCGCAGGTTGCCGATCGAGCCGAGGAACCCCGCCAGGATTGCGCGGTGAATGTCGGCATAGCGCGTGCCGCGGCGGCGTGCGCCGTTGCCGTGGCTCGCCTCGGCGCCCCGGCTCACGTCGCCGCCCCGGTGCCGGAGGCCGGCCCGGCGCGCGAGGCCGATCTCGTGCACCGCTTCCCGAAGCTGCGCGTGCAGGTCCTGCCACTCCCTCATCCGAACGAACGAGAGGAACTCCTCGCGGCACCACTTGCGCAGCTCGCTGCGCGAGAGTGCCGCCGCGCGCTCAGCGTATGCCCGCCAGATATTGAGCACCGTCATGAAATCGGAGCGACGATCAGCGAGAGCCGAGTGACGCTCGTCGGCCTGTCCCTCCGCGCCGGCCGGCCGCTCGCGCGGGTCCTGGATGGCGAGGAATGCCGTGATGACCAGCACCTCGGCGAGCGCGCGCCGCTCGGTTGCGGCGATGAGCATCCGACCGAGGCGCGGATCGCAGGGAAGCGCGGCGAGCTGGCGCCCCGTGCGCGTGATGCGGCGATCCTCAGTCATCGCGCCGAGCTCCTGGAGCATGCGCACGCCGTCGTTCACGAGCCGCGTGTCGGGCGGATCGAGGAAGGGGAACGCCTCCGGATCGCCGAGACCCGAGGCCGCCATGTTGAGAATGACGCCGGCAAGGTGCGTGCGCAGGATCTCGGGCGCGGTGAATGCCTCGCGGGCCTCGAAGTCCTCCTCGGAGTACAGCCGGATGCAGACGCCTGAGGCTTCGCGACCGCAGCGCCCCTTGCGCTGCTCGGCGCTTGCCCGCGAGATGCGCTCGACGGCGAGGCGCTGCACTTTCGCCCGCACGCTGTAGCGGCTGATGCGTGCAAGCCCCGAGTCGATCACCGTCCGGACGCCCGGGACGGTGAGCGAGGTCTCCGCCACGTTGGTCGCAAGCACGATCCGCCGCTGCGCGTGCGGCTCGAAGAGCCGCGCCTGCTCACTCCCGCTGAGCCTCGCGTAGAGCGGCAGGATCTCGATATCCGCCAGATGCGCATTGCGCAGCGCCTCGGCCGCTTCCCGGATGTGCTTCTCGCCCGGCAGGAACACGAGCGCGTCGCCGCGCGCCGAGCGCGGCGCTTCCGCGAGCTCGCGCACAGCGGCGACGATGCCCTCTGGCAGCGAGAGCTCCGCGGCATCCTCATCCTCGCCCGCGAGCGGCCGGTAGCGAACCTCGACCGGGAAGCTCCGGCCGGAAACCTCGATTACGGGCGCATCGTCGAAGAAGCGCGCGAGCTTGTCCGGATCGAGCGTTGCTGAGGTGATCACGACGCGCAGCTCCGGCCGGCGCGGCATCAGCCGCTTCAAGACGCCGAGGAGCAGATCGATATTGAGGCTGCGCTCGTGCACCTCATCGATGATGAGCGTGTCGTAGCGACGCAGCTCCGGGTCGCCCGTGAGCTCGCGCAGCAAAATGCCATCGGTCATGACCTTGATGCGACAGTCGGGGCCCGTACGGTCGTCGAAGCGCACCTGAAAACCGACCGCGCCCCCGACTGTCGTGCCGAGCTCCGAGGCGAGCCGGCTCGCCAGCGCGCGTGCGGCGATGCGCCGCGGCTGGGTGTGACCGATCATCCCGCCCGTGCCGCGGCCGGCCTCGAGGCAGAGCTTCGGCAGCTGAGTCGATTTGCCGGAGCCCGTCGCCCCGCAGACGATCACGACCGGGTGCGCCGCAAGGGCGACCACGATCTCCTCGCGGTGTGCCGTGATCGGCAGGGCTGGATCGAAATGGGTCGGCCGCGGGGCGGCCGGCGGGGCATTGCCCCCCGCCGCAGGTCGTGTCATATAAGATCTGAAGGGCGTGCGTATGCGCGTGCAATCCGCCCGAAAGAGGGGAATTTTCGATGATGACCGTCAGTAAGCATCGTTCCGCGCCTCGCCGGGTGCGAGCATGCCTCGCCGTGCTCGGGGTTGGCGTGCTCGGCCTCGGCCTTGCCGGAGCCGCTTCGGCCCATCACTCGTTCGCTCTGTTCGATCATGTCAACCGTGTCACGGTGACGGGCACGGTCACGAAGTTCGATTGGACGAATCCCCACGTCTACGTCTATCTCGATGTTCCCGAGGCGGGAACGGTCAAGCATTACACAGTCGAGTGCGCGAGTCCGAACGTGCTCTCGCGCGTCGGCTGGAAGTGGAACGACATCAAGCAGGGTGACAAGGTGACGCTGCTTCTCAATCCTTTCAAGAGCGGCCAGCTCGGCGGCATGCTTGAGAAGGCGACCTTCGCCGACGGCCGCACGATGGGCGACGGCAACCCGCCGGGCGGGGTATTCCCCCGCGGGCGGCAGCAGCAGGCCGACTAAAGAGGAGCCGCTCGCCATGAAGTTCGATTCGTATCTCGCCGCTGCGGCGCTGATCGCCGCCGCGGCGCTGCCGCTCGTCTCGGGCGCAAGTCCAACGAGTGCGCACCCCGAGGCCGCATCGTGGGCGCGCCAGCCCGTCGATCTCACCGGCAGCTGGCAACGCTATGGCTTCATCTCTCGCCCCGGCGTCGATCCGCGCTATGCCGCCCCGCCCGAGGGGAAATTGATCCTCCGACCGGCCTACGCCAAGCCCTACAACGCGCGGACCAAGGCGGAGGAGGCCTCGGATGCGGCCGGCACGCCGATCGCTGCGCCCGGGGTCGACTGCCGGCCGTACGGCATGCCGGAGATGATGTCCGCCATCTATCCGCTCGAGATTCTGCAGACGCCCGGGCAAGTCACGATCATTGCCGAGGCGTTCAGCCAGGTGCGCTACATCTATCTGAATGAGCAGCAGAAGAAGATGGGCGATGTGCCGCCGGGCTATTACGGGCACTCGGTCGGCCGTTGGGAAGGGGACACGCTCGTGGTCGACACGATCGGCGTCAAGGATTCGGTGGTCGGACACGAGGAAATGCCGCACAGCGATCGGATGCGCATCACGGAGCGCTTTCACCTCGTCGCACCGGACATCCTGCACGATGACATCACCGTCTCCGATCCAGTGACGCTCGAGAAGCCCTGGCACTTCAGCTTCGCCTATAAGCGCATGAAGGACTACCAACTGCAGGAGTACGTGTGCGAGAACAACCACGAGTACATCGACGACAAAGGCGACACGCACGTCCGCACGCGAGACCTGCCGCAGTGACCGGCCCCGCGGCCACCTGACCATCTAGGAGCAGCAAACATGAACGCCGTCGTGAAGCCCGAGCTTCAAGCCCGCACCGCCTCATTCCTCGCGCAGCGGCACAAGCTCTTCATCAACAACGAGTGGGTCGAGGCCGAGTCCGGCGCAACCATCGACGTGGTGAATCCCGCAACGGGCTTGGGTCTCGCGAAGGCCGCCGCGGGCGGCGCTGCGGACATCGACCGCGCGGTGCGCGCTGCGCGCGCGGCTTTCGAGAGCGGGCCGTGGCCGAGCATGCCGCCCGTCGAGCGGGGGCGGCTCATCTGGAAGCTCGCCGACGCGGTCGAGGCGGCAGCCGACGAGATCGCCTATGTCCTGAGCCTCGACAATGGCATGCCGATGGCGATGGCAAAGTTCGCGGGCGCCTTTGGCACTGCCCGTAATCTTCGCTACCTGGCCGGCTGGTGCGGCAAGATCGACGGTGCCGTGCCGACGTGCAGCGAGCCTGGCAAATTCGCGTACACGCTCAAGGAGCCGGTCGGCGTCGTCGGCGCCATTACGCCGTGGAACTTTCCGTTCGCGATGGAAGCGGACAAGGTCGGCCAGGCGATGGCGGCCGGCTGCACGCTCGTACTGAAGCCCGCTGAGCTCACTCCGCTCGGGGCAATTCTCCTCGGCCGTCTCGTCGAGGAGGCGGGCGTGCCCCCAGGCGTCATCAACATCGTCACTGGCTATGGCGATCCGGCCGGCAAGGCGCTCGTCGAGCATCCGGACGTCGACAAGATCGCGTTCACCGGCTCGACTGCCACGGGCAAGTGGATCGTGCAGGCCGCTGCGGCGACGCTGAAGCGCGTGACGCTCGAGCTCGGTGGCAAGTCGCCGACTTTCATCTTTCCGGATGCCGATCTGGAGCGCGCGATTCCCGGCGCCGCCATGGCCGTGTTTGCGAATGCCGGTCAGATCTGCGTCGCCGGCTCGCGGCTGTACGTCCACAAAAAAGTGTTCGACCGAGTGGTCGAGGGTGTTACGGGAATGGCGAGGGCGCTCAAGGTCGGCTCGGGCCTCGAGCCCGACAGCCAGATGGGTCCGCTCATCTCGCAGAAGCAGCTCGAGCGGGTGACGGGCTACATCGCATCGGGCAAATCGGACGGAGCGCAGGTCGTGGTGGGCGGTGGACGCAAGCCGGGCGAGGGCTACTTCCTCGAGCCGACCGTGCTCGCCGAGACCAACCGCAACATGCGCGTCATGCGGGAGGAGATCTTCGGTCCAGTCGTCTGCGCGATGCCGATCGACGACGACGATCTCGACCGTATTGCGAAGGTCGCGAACGACACGACTTACGGCCTTTCCGCGTACATCTGGAGCCGTGACGTGAACGTCGTACACAAGCTCGCGCGGCGGATCAAAGCCGGTACGGTCCAGGTAAATGGCGGCGTCGGTCTCGATCCGGCGGTGCCGTTCGGCGGCTACAAGCAATCGGGCTGGGGCCGCGAGCGGGGCCGCGATGGCGTCGAGAGTCTGCTGGAGACCAAAGCGATCGGGCTCTCGTTGTGACCCGCGTCGGCTTCGTCGGCATCGGCAACATGGGCTGGCCGATGGCCGGCAATCTCGCGCGCAAGGGCTTTGCCGTCACCGCGTACGACAAGGAGGCGAGCCGAGCTGAGCGCTTCGCGCGCGAGCACGGGTCCGGATGCACGGCGGCGGCGGCTCCGCGTGATCTCGCCTCGGTCGAGGCTCTCATCACCATGCTGCCGACCGGCGCCGACGTGCGGAGGGCGCTGCTCGAGGATGACGGTGGCATCGCCGCGCATCTCAAGCGCGGCACGCTCGTGATCGACATGAGCTCGTCCGATCCCGTCGGCACACGCGCCCTGGGGCCCGAGCTCGAGTCTCGCGGTCTGGTATTCATGGATGCGCCGGTCTCCGGCGCCGTTCCGCGCGCGCACACCGGAACGCTCGCCATCATGATCGGCAGCCTGGATCGGGCCGCGATCGAGCGTGCCCGTCCGATTCTTCTCGCGATGGGAGAGCGGCTGTTCGAGGTCGGGCCGCTCGGGGCCGGTCACGCAATGAAGGGGCTCAACAACTTTCTCGCCGGCACCGGATTCGCCGCCGCGTGCGAGGTGCTGCTCGTCGGCAAGCGCTTCGGCCTCGATCCAGGGACGATGATCGACGTGCTCAATGTCTCGAGCGGACGCAGCTGGGTGACGGAGCTCGTGATGAAGGAGCAGGTCATCGAAGGCAAGCACTCGAGCGGCTTCGCGCTCGGCCTGCTCGCGAAGGACGTGAAGATCGCGGCCGATCTCGCAGCCGCCATGCATCTCGATGCGCCCGTCATGCAGCTCGCAGCGAAGCGCTGGGCCGAAGCGCGCGATGAGCTCGGGTACGACACCGACAACACGAAGGCGATCCGCGCCTGGGATCGCGATCTCTAGGCGTCGCTAGGTCTGCCCGCCCCGACTGCCAGGTTGCGTCCCATCTGGATCGCGTCGTCGAGGCGCTGATAGTAGCCGGCCACGCGGCCGGTCTCGCGATAGCCCCGCGACTCGTAGAACGCGCGTGCGGTGGCGTTCGAGGCCCTCAGCTCGAGCTGAATCAGGAAAGTACCCGCGACGAGCGCGGTATCCTCGAGCCAACCAAGCAGCGCGCGGCCGATCCCGCGGCGCTGGCTACCGGCGTCCACCGCGAGCAGATTGAGGTGCGCCGCGTCTTCTCCGTACTGCATGATCGCGAAGCCGAGCAGGCGTCCCGCGTTCCGGGCGGTGAGCACGAGGCTGTCGGCATTGCGAATGTGACGCGCCACCCGCTCGGCCGGCCAGGAGGGGGTGAGCCCAGCCTCGATGAGCCGGGACGACATCACGGCGATGGCGGGCGCATCGCCGAGGTGGGCGAGCTCGAGGTGATGCTCCCGGGT
>DASXNC010000113.1:0-3388 GCA_036495325.1 Steroidobacteraceae bacterium | reverse complement strand
TCGACCGAGGAACCCTCGATAGTCCCAAACATTTGAGGGACGCTTTCGCATCTGATGTCATCGTGACCTAGCTTATGGAGAAGCCGCAATGGCGCGCGGCTAGTCGATCTTCACGTCGAGTGTGCTGAGATGCGCTGGGTCCATGATGAGCTCGATTTCGCTGATCTTGTCGGCTCCGATGATGAACAGGAACGCCGCGCGCACCTGACCGCCGACGGCCCAAACCGCGCCCGGCTCGCCGTCGATGAGTGCAGGCAGGGCGCCGCGTGCCGCCGCCGGGATCCGCGCTGCGAGCGCAACGGCCGCGTCCATGTTGTCCGCTTCGAAGACGAGATATCCGCCTGCACCCTCGGCAAGGTATGTCCCGTTCTTGATCTGCGGCTTCCCGCCCCGAACCTGGACGGTCTTCGCCGCCCCGGGCAGCCCCAGCGGCAGTCCCGGCGTGACCCCGGGCGCTTTGTTGAGCGCCTGGTAGTCCGTATAGATCGCCTTCTGTTCCGCCTCCGGCACCGCTTTCCAGGCATCGGTACCCGGGAGCGGTGTGGTCCCCTGATAGATCAGCATCACGTATTTCATGGGATATGAACCTCCTCACGCCTATGACGGATGAGGTGGGGTGGAATGTGACCGGACTCGGTCGCATGGGTCCGAACGAAGATGTCGGAGGTGTGCGTCTACGAAGCACGCGCGGGGACCAACATGTCGAAAGTTGAAAGGTCCGCGACGTCGTTCAGGTCGACACGCGGATTTTCAGTCCGACAGGCCCCTAGGTGCAGGCGCTGATCACGATATCGGAGAGGCGCTGGAAACGCTCGACGTTCGCGTTGCTCTCCATGACCCCGGCCGAGAGACAAACGAACGTGAGGTCGCGCTCCGGATCGACCCAGAAAAGCGTGGTGCCGGCGCCGTAGTTGCCGAACGTTCCGGCCGAGGCGAGCGTGCCGAAAAGATGGTGGCACAAGGCCGTTCCGCGCATCGCGAACCCGAGCCCGATCGTCGCCGGCGCGACTTCCCAGCCGAGATCCCGGCGGCGCTGCATCTCGAGCTCGTTCGGCTTGTCGCCCGTCCAGTTGCGTTGCGACAGCTCGAGGATCGCGGGCGAGAGGATTCTCCGGCCATCGAGCTCGCCATCCCGGCGCAGCATCTCCGCGAATCGGAACATGTCTGGAACCGTCGAGACGATGCCGACCCACGGCATCTCGGCGTGTTCCTCCTCGAACGCGCCGTTCGGTCCGAGGTTGCTGTGGCCGCGATGACCGATCGGATAGTTGCCGCGGAAGTCCGGCACGACCTTGCGCTCCCGGAGGTCGGCCCTGAGCCCCACCGAGGTGTCTCGCATGCCGAGCGGATCGAGGATTTCCTCCTGCACGATTGCGCGGTAGGAGCGCTGTTTCGGATCGCTCCGTCGCACGGCCTCGCCGAGCAGCACGTGATTCACGAGCGGCGAGTACGAGACTTTCGCGCACGGCGGATCGACCGGTTTGACGACCTCGATCGTGTCCGCGAGCACCTCGTCGAAGCGGTCGATATACCAGCCGGGCTTCACTTCGAAGATGATCGGAAAGCCCGCTTGATGCGAAAGCAGATGCCAGATCTGGATCTTCTCCCGGCCATGGCCGGAGAACTCCGGAATCACGTCGGAGATGCGGCTCGTGAGCGCGAACTGTCCGAGCTCGATCGCGCGCAGCACGAGGACGTTGGTGAACGCCTTGGTCACCGAGAAGATGCTGAAAACCGAGTCTTGGCGGAGAGGCTTCGTCTGCTTGGCATCCGCGGCGCCGACCGATACGTCGAGCCCCACCTTCCCGCCGCGTGCCGCGCGGAGCACCGCTCCGTGATAGAGGCCGCGGGAGATGTCCGCCTGGATCACCTCCGTAACGCGCGCCAGCAGGCGCTGGTCGAACCCGTCGTTGCTCATGTGCTGGTACCTCTTCGTCTGCGTCCATCGTATTCGCGCGCGGGCGCGCGGACAACCGGCCGGGGCCGTATCATGCTCACCGCGCGACCCCGCGCTCGGCTAAGGAATGATCGAAGTGACCGGCAAGCTCGTCCTCGTGCGCCATGGCCAGAGCATCTGGAACGTGGAGAATCTGTTCACCGGCTGGACGGACGTGGATCTGTCGGAGCAAGGACGGGCCGAGGCGGCAAGTGCCGGACGGCAGCTTCTCGCCGAGCACCTCACGGTCGATGTCGCCTACACCTCGGTCTTGAAGCGGGCCATCCGCACCCTGTGGATCATGCTCGATGAGATGGACCGGATGTGGATTCCGGTCGAGCGCTCGTGGCGCCTCAACGAGCGCCACTACGGCGCGCTACAGGGCCTCAACAAGGCGCAAACAGTCGAGCAGCACGGGGAGGCACAGGTGAAGGTCTGGCGGCGCAGCTACGACGTGCCGCCCCCGCCACTCGCCCGCGAGGACGATCGCCATCCGCGCTTCGATCCCCGCTACGCGGACGTTGATCCGGCGCTGCTCCCCTCGACCGAATCGCTGAAGGACACGCTCGCGCGGGTCATGCCCTACTGGCACGAGCGGATCGCCCCCGGGCTCAAGTCCGGGCGCAACGTGCTCGTCGTTGCTCACGGCAACAGCCTGCGCGCGCTCGTGAAGATGCTCGACGAGGTGTCTGAGTCCGAGATCGTCGAGCTCAACATTCCGACAGGCGTGCCGCTGCTCTACGAGCTCGATGGGGCGCTCAGGCCGCTGGGACGCCGTTACCTCGGCGATCCGGCCGCGATCGCGGCTGCGGCCGAGGCCGTGCGTCGTCAGACCGAGCGGCGCTAGTCACTCGCGCGGGGGCCTTCGGGTCGCTGCGGCACGATGCCGGCCGCCCAGCCGTCGTAGCGCCCGCCGTGCGTGCTTGCGAGCTCGCGAAAGCGGCGGCCGAACTCGTGCATATCGGGCACCGAGAGCCGCAACGCCTTGCGCGCATGCAGGCTGACCACCTGATCCACGCCCTCGGGTACGGGCTTGGTGTCGACGGTGAAGCCTTCGGCCTCGAGCTGCCGCCGGACGCTCTCGCAGGCAGCCTCGCTCGGCATGCCGAAGAAAAAATCCACATCGTGTGGCTGGAAAGGATCGGAGCCCCGCGAGCGCAGCAGCGCGATCTGCTTCGCGTCCCAATCGTCGCGCAAGCTCGCCGCGCGGATATCGCGCAGCTTCACGTAGATGCGCGCGAGCAATGCAGCCGCGGCGATCGCGAGCACGATCAGCAGCCAGCCCACGTTGCTCATGGGCGCTCGTCACTCGTCGGGCGCAATGGTCACCTTCAGTCCCGCAAGGGCATCCGTGAACTCGATTTGACACGACAGGCGCGAGTTGCGCTCGTGATGCGCGAGCTCGGTCAGCAGCTCGCGCTCGTCGGACATCGCCGGCGGGAGCTTCTCGAG
>DASXNC010000112.1:0-3246 GCA_036495325.1 Steroidobacteraceae bacterium | reverse complement strand
CGAGGCTCGCGCGGCCTACCAGCGCGCCGTGCGCCTCGCGCTCACGACGAGTGAACGTCAGGCGCTGGCCGCGACAGTGCACATCGTCGAGCTCGATGTCGCATCAGGAGATACGGCGGCGGCACTCCAGCTCGGTCGTCCCCTCGCAGTGAGCGTGCGCCACCTCGGCCGCCGCGAGACGCGCTTCGAACTCCTCACACTGATCTTCAGCGCGCTGCTCCTTGCGGATAACCTCGAGGAAGCCCGCGCGGTGGGCGCGGAGCTCTACGAGCTCGCAGAGCGGCTCGACGCAGGCAAGCTGCACACGGCACTCGATGCGATGGCGCTGCTCGCCTGCCGCCAGGACCACCATGCAGCCGCGGCGCGCATTGCAGCCTGTGCGGACTCGGCCCGCGACGCTCGCGGGCAGGCGAGCCGCCGACCCTGCGAGGAGCGAGTGCGGACCGAGGTCGTTAGTGCGCTCGATGCACATCTCGGACCCGCGTGGCGCACGTTGGGCGCCGAGCGCCACGAGGTGCTCACGGAGCTCGGGGCCTGCTCGCTCGCACTCGGCCGGAGTCCATGAGACGCGACAGGTTCTCGACGCATCCTCGGTGCTCCCGGCCGCTCAAGTCCACGGCTTGCCGGTGGCGGGATTCGGGTAATGAAATGGGACGACGGGCGTTTCCGGCCACACCGGGGGCGGCATCGGTAGCATTTCATCGGGTCCGAGCGGGTCGTCCGGGAAGACCTTGCGCGCGCCGCTCTCCTGCGCGGTGAGCGTGTGCGCCCAGCCTGTCTCGTAGGGCGCCTGATAGACGGTACGGTAGCTCAGGCGCGAGAAGCGCCAGCGCCCGTCGTCGGCCTTGACGTACGTGTTCTCGTAGATTCCGCCCTCCCACCATTGCTGCGGGCCTGCTGCACTCGCCGTCTTGCGTGAGTCATGCGTGCCGCCCTGCACGAACGCGCGGAACCTCGCCTTGGCCGTGCGCCGGTCCGCCGCAACATCGACCACGTCCTGCAGCGTGAGATGGTCGAGCAGCAGCCCGTATACGGGCCCTTGCGACGACTGCCCTTGCGACGACGGTACCTGCGTTGCGCTCAGGCCGCCCGTTTGGCTCCCCGAGCTGGCTCCCGCCCCGGGCTCCGTGCTCGGACTCTCCGCGCTCGATTGCGGCTGCGTCTGTCCGAGAAGCGCCGCATAGAAGCGCCGCTGGCCCGCCTTGCCGCGGTAGATTCCGCCATCGATGTGCATCTCGCCGTCGTCCGCGAAGAGATCGATGGCTTCGGCGTAGAGACACTTGTCGAGGTAGTAACCGTAAGCATGCTGGAGGCGACGGATTGCCTCCGTGTCCTCGAGTGTGCCGAGTCGCACGGCCATCTGCTCCATCTGCTGCTCCATCGCGAGGACGCGCTCGTCGTGGCTCACTGGCACCTCGCGGCGCTTGGAGGTTTTTGCGAACGCGGCGGTGGACGTGAAGGCTATCGGCAGCAGCGCAAGGTATGCGCTCATCCTGCCGATGAACGAGCGGCGTTTGAGCTCGTGCATTGGACCCCCGGGTAGATCGTGAATCGCGCGACTATACGAGCACGCGCGCGCTCGAGTCTCGCCGCGCTGCTCACAGAGTGATGCGGATCACTTTATCTGGGGTGCGCGGCCAGCAGGACGTATACTGCTGCGCTCGAGCGCCGTCCGGTATAGCCCGCATGCTCTGGCTCAAAGCGTTCCACATCGTTTTCGTGGTCACGTGGTTCGCGGGCCTGTTCTACCTGCCCCGCCTGTTCGTCTATCACGCCTCTGCCCTGCGGGCCGGGGAGCAGCCATTCGCCATGCGCGCGGCGGTCATGGAGCGGCGCCTGTTCGCGATCATGACGATCGGCGGCGCACTGACGCTCGCCTTCGGAATTGCAATGGTGGCTGCGGCTCCGGCTTACCTTCAGTTCGGCTGGCTGCACGCGAAGCTCGGCCTCGTCCTGCTGCTCGTTCTCTACCACCTCTGGTGCTTGCGGCTCATGCGCGGTCTCGCGGCGGGCACCGTGGCGCATTCCGACCGCTGGTATCGGGTCTTCAACGAAGCGCCTGGCGTGCTTCTCATCGCAATCGTCGTGCTCGCGACCGTCAAGCCGTAGCAAATTAAAACAGTCCGGAGATTCTGCCGTCCTCGTCGACGTCGATGTGCGCCGCGGACGGAATCTTCGGCAAGCCGGGCATGGTCATCACATCGCCGCAGATCATGACGATGAATTCCGCGCCGGCGGCGAGCCGCACCTCGCGGATGTTGACGACGTGGCCGGACGGGGCTCCGCGAAGCTTCGGATCGGTCGAGAAGGAGTACTGGGTCTTCGCGACGCACACCGGATAGTGTCCGTAGCCCGATTCCTGGAACTGTTTGATCTGTGCTCGGACCTTCGTGTCGGCGGTGATATCCGAGGCATGATAGATCTTCGTCGCGATCGTCTTCATCTTCTCCCAGAGCGTCGCCTTCTCGTCATAGACGAATTTGAAATAACTCGGGTGCTCCATGAGCCGCAGCACCTCCCGCGCGATTTCGGTCGCGCCGGCGCCCCCCTCGGCGAAGTGGCGGCCGAGAATCACCTTGGCTCCGTGGTGACCGGCGCGCTCGATGAGGAGCCGGATCTCGGCGTCGGTATCCTCGGCGCGATGGTTGATCGCGACGAGGCACGGCAGGCCGTAGTTGTCGCGCACGTTATCGATGTGGCGCTCGAGGTTCACTATGCCCTTCTCGAGCGCCGCGAGATTCTCGCGGCCCACGTCGGCGACTTCCACACCCCCGTGGAATTTGAGCGCGCGCACCGTGGCGACGATAACGGCCGCATCGGGGCGCAAGCCCGCCTTGCGGCACTTGATGTCGACGAACTTCTCGGCCCCGAGGTCGGCGCCGAAGCCGGCCTCGGTAACGACATAATCCGCGAGCCTGAGCGCGGTCTGCGTGGCCATTACCGAGTTGCAGCCGTGTGCGATGTTCGCGAACGGGCCGCCGTGGATGAAGGCCGGATTGTTCTCTAGCGTCTGCACGAGGTTCGGCGCGAGCGCATCGCGCAGCAGCGCCGCCATGGCCCCGTGAGCCTGCAATTCGCTGGCGAGAATGGGCTTGCCCGTGGAGGTGTAGCCCACCACGATTTTCCCGAGCCGCGCCTTGAGGTCGGCGATGCTGTTCGCGAGGCAGAAGATCGCCATCACTTCCGAGGCCACGACGATGTCGAATCCGTCCTCGCGCGGATAGCCGTTCGCCGTCCCACCCAGGG
>DASXNC010000111.1:0-3743 GCA_036495325.1 Steroidobacteraceae bacterium | reverse complement strand
GTGTCGGTCGCCTCGTGCAGCTGCTTCCGCATCACAAGTAACCGCACCGGGACAGCTCATTACACCGGGCGCGTTCGTCGTACCCGTTCATTTCCGCGGCGCGCGAGTCCTTTGAGGGCGGGCGCCGTTCACGGAGAGTTCCATGGCACGAGTCAAGCGTGGCGTGACGGCAGGCCGCCGTCACAAGAAAGTTCTATCGAAGGCGAAGGGCTACTACAACGCCCGGCGCAAGGTCTATCGCGCGGCCAAGCAGGCCGTCATCAAGGCG
Organism: Steroidobacteraceae bacterium; assembly: GCA_036495325.1. GTDB lineage: Bacteria > Pseudomonadota > Gammaproteobacteria > Steroidobacterales > Steroidobacteraceae > JASHUC01. The sequence goes on along the minus strand of DASXNC010000111.1, from coordinate 3,475 downwards.
GGCCAGTACGCGTACCGCGATCGCCGTGCGAAGAAGCGCGAATTCCGCGCGCTCTGGATCGCGCGCATCAACGCGGCCGCGCGCACGCACGGCCTGTCCTATAGCCGTCTCATCTGCGGCGTCGAGAAAGCCGGCCTTGCGATCGACCGCAAGATGCTGGCGGACCTCGCGATGAACGATGCCGCCGCATTCGGCGCCATCGCGCAGCAGGCCAAGACGGCTCTCGGGGTCGCCTGAAGGCGAGCGGCTCGTGAGGCATCGCGCACGGGGCCTGCCGCGGTGAGCGATCTTGCGGCGAGCGATCTCGATCGCGTCCTCGAGGAGGCGCTGCGGGAGATCGCCTCGAGCGCCGATCTCCCGGGGCTCGAGGAGACGCGGGTGCGCGCGCTCGGGCGCAAGGGCTTCATCACCGAGCAGCTCAAAACGCTCGGCGCGCTTCCACCCGAGGAGCGGCGCGTTGCCGGCCAGCGCATCAACGCCGCGAAGGACCGCCTGCTCGCGGCGCTCGAAGCCCGGCGCGCGGCGCTCGAACGGGCGCACGATGCGCGCGAGCTCGAATCAGGCCGCATCGATGTGACGCTGCCCGGGCGCGGCGAGGCGCGGGGCGGCCTGCATCCGATCACGAAGACGCGCCTGCGCATCGAGGCGCTGTTCGGCCGCGCGGGCTTCGACATCGCGGAGGGACCGGAGGTCGAGGACGACTTCCACAACTTCGAGGCGCTCAACATCCCGCCCAATCATCCGGCGCGGGCGATGCACGACACGTTCTATTTCGCGGACGGTCGGCTGCTGCGCACCCACACCTCGCCGGTACAGATCCGGGCGATGCGCGCGCGCGGGGCGCCGCTCTCGATCATCGCCGCCGGGCGCGTCTACCGCTGCGACTCCGACCTGACGCACTCGCCGATGTTCCACAACCTCGAGGGCCTCGTCCTTGGGGCGCACGTGAGCTTTGCGAACCTCAAGGCAATTTTGCACGGATTTGTCGAGGCATTCTTCGAGCGCGACCTGCGCATGCGGCTTCGGCCGTCCTACTTTCCGTTCACCGAGCCGTCGGCCGAGGTCGACATGTCGTGCGTGTTCTGCCTCGGCAAAGGCTGCCGCGTGTGCAAGCAGACCGGTTGGCTCGAGGTCGCCGGCTGCGGCATGGTGCATCCGCGCGTACTCGAGGCGGGCGGAATTGATCCCGAGCGATACACCGGGTACGCGTTCGGCGCCGGCATCGACCGGCTCGCCATGCTTCGCTACGGCGTGAACGACCTGCGACTGTTCTTCGAGAACGATCTGCGCTTTCTCGAGCAATTCGCGGCGTTCTGAGCATGAAAGTTCCTTATCGATGGCTCCGCGAGTGGGTTCCCGTGCCGTGGGAGGCACGCGAGCTCGGCGATCGGCTGTCGATGGCGGGCTTCGAAGTGGAAGCGCTCGAGCCCGCCGCGCCGCCGTTCTCCGGCGTCGTGGTCGCGGAAATCCTCGATGCTGCCCCGCATCCGCACGCCGATAAGCTGCGCGTGTGCCGGGTCGCGACGGGGCAGGGCGGCCAAGGCGGACAGGGTGGTGAGGGCGGTGCGCCGCTACAAATCGTGTGCGGCGCGAGCAACGCTCGCGCCGGGTTGAAGAGCGCGCTCGCCCGGGTCGGCGCGGTGCTGCCTGGTCACGCCGCGATCGAGGCGACGCGGATCCGCGGCATCGAGTCACAGGGCATGCTCTGCTCCGCGAAGGAGCTCGGCCTTGCCGACTCGAGCGCAGGCATCATCGAGCTGCCCTCTGATGCGCCCCTCGGTCAGACGCTGCGCGACTATCTCGAGCTCGATGATGTCGTGCTGGATCTCAACGTCACGCCGAACCGCGGGGATGCCCTCTCCGTGCTCGGCATCGCGCGCGAGGTATCGACGCTGAGCGGCGTGCCGCTCGCGGGGCCGAGGATCGAGCCCGTCGGCGCCCGCAACACCGATCTGATCGGTGTTCACCTCGATGTGCCGGCCGCCTGCCCGAAGTTCGCCGGCCGCGTGATTCGTGGCATCAACAACCAGGCCGCGACGCCGCTCTGGATACGCGAGCGGCTGCGGCGTGCGGGCTTGAGATCGATCAGCCCCGTGGTCGATGCGACGAACTACGTGATGCTCGAGCTCGGACAGCCGCTGCACGCGTACGACATCGCGAAGCTCCGAGGGGACATCCGCGTACGCCTCGCGGCGGCCGGGGAGCCGGTGCAGCTTCTCGACGGACGCCGCGTCGAGCTCACCCCTGACGTGCTCGTGATCGCAGACGCCGAAGGTGCGGTGGGCGTCGCAGGCATCATGGGCGGCGAGCGAACGTCGGTTTCATCGAGCACCGTCGATGTGTTCCTCGAGGTCGCGTATTTCGCGCCGGAGGCGATCGCCGGACGGGCGCGGCGCCTCGGCCTCGCAACCGATGCGAGCCAGCGCTTCGAGCGAGGCGTCGACCCTTCAGGCCAGGAACGCGCCATGGAGCGCGCGACCGAGCTGATCTATGCCATCGGCGGCGGCTCGCCGGGCGCGGTGTCGGTCGCCCGCGTGGACGAGTACCTGCCGCGGCGGCTGCCGGTTCGGCTGCGGCGCTCGCAGATCGCGCGCGTGCTCGGCTCGGCGGTGCCTCCCGAGCGTGTTGAGGCGATCTTCGGCTCGCTGCAGATGTCCGTCGCCCGCACGACGGAAGGCTGGGCGGTGACGCCGCCGGCGCACCGTTTCGACATCACGATCGAGGCCGATCTCGTCGAGGAGATCGCGCGGATCGAGGGCTACGGCGCGTTTCCCGAAGCCGACGCCGCCGTCGCACAGCGCTTTGCGCCACTGCCGGAGGAGGCGCCCCGCGAGCGCACTCTGCTCGAGAGTTTCGCGGCGCGCGGCTGGTTCGAAGTGATCAACTACGCCTTCGTCGATCCCGCGCTGCAGGGACAGCTGTTCCCTGATCGCGAGAGCCTCCCCGTTTCAAACCCGATCGCGAGCGACCTGTCCGTCATGCGCGTCTCGCTGTGGCCCGGGCTCGTGCGCTCGGCGCTCGAGAACCAGCGGCGTCAGCAAGACCGTATCCGGCTCTTTGAGCACGGCGCGCGCTTCAGCGTCGAGCGTGGCCAACTCACTGAGATCGACACCCTCGCGGGGCTTGCGCTCGGCCCACGGCTGCCCGAGCAGTGGGGAAGCTCCACGGACGGGCGCGTTGCCGTCGATTTCTTCGATGTGAAAGCGGATGTCGAAGCGCTCCTTGCGGGGACGGGTGATCGCAACGCGTTTGCTTTCGAGGCGGCCGAGCTCGCGTGTCTGCATCCGGGACGCAGCGCCCGCATCGTGCGCAACGCTGGTGCAGTGGGCGCGGCGGGCGTGCGGGGCGCAGAGCGCGGCGCCGTGGGTTGGCTCGGTGAATTGCACCCTCGGCTCGTCCGCGAGCTGGGTTTCACGAGCGCACCGATTCTCTTTGAGCTCGACTTCGCAAGCTTGACTGTGGAACTGCCGAGCTC
>DASXNC010000110.1:0-4112 GCA_036495325.1 Steroidobacteraceae bacterium | reverse complement strand
GCGCAGCGCCTCGAGCACCGCGCCGACCACCCACCAGAGTTGAAACACCGGCTGGCGCGTCGCGATCTGCTCGAGCTGCTGTGCGACGTCCGAGAGAATCTCGAGATTCTCGTCGAACCGCTCGCCCCGTATCCAGCCGATCAGGCCCACCTGGAAGCGCGCCCGAAGCTTCCGCGCCCACTGCTCGACCGTGAGCACCGGCTCCCCGGGCGCTGCGGCGGCCGGCTGCGCCTCACGGTCGGACTTGAGGTTGAGAAGAAGCAGCGTTCCTTCGGAGAGGAGCGCACTGCCGCGCACCGCGCGCATGTCGTTGAGCAGCGGCAGCAGCACGAGTGCGAGATCGCGCCCGCCGGCGAGCACGCGCTCGAGATAGCTCGGGAGCTGCGCCATCGCGCGCATGAGCGCATCGAGGGCCTCCGCCTGACTCTTGCGCTCGTCCGCAGTCGCCATCAAATAGCGCGCGACCTGCTCCATCTCCTCGGCAAGCAGCGCACCGCCATAGATCTCGAGCACGCGCAGCACGCCGTGCACCTGGTGCAGCTCGCGCGTGCAGCGCTCGAGCAGTGACAGGTTCTGCGGCTGCTCGACGTAGGCTTCGAGCGCGGCGCGCGCCTCGCCGAGGGCGACGTTCAGCTCGCGGCCGACGAACTCGACGGTCTGGGAAGCGATTTCGGGCATGGGGAGGCGTCAATCCTTCGCGTGTGCCGAGGCGGTCGCGCCGCTCTCACGGACTGCCGACAGCCGATACCGGCCGGGTCGGCCCGCGCGCATCGCCGGGGGCACGTGGCTCCGCCGGTCCACGCGCCTCTGTCGGCCGCACCGGCGCACGCGGGTCCTCGACGTGGCGATGGGCCCCCGTCGCGCCCGTCCCGGATGCGGTGCCGGCGCTGCCTGCGGCCCGAGCTCCGACGGGCGCGGCGGCCGAACCCGCTGCACCCGCGGTGCGCCCAGCGGGCGGCTCGGGTGCGGCGGGCAGCCGGAAACCGGCGGCCGCCTTCCTCAGCCCGGCCGAAAGCTCCGCCAGCTTGGCGATCGATACGGAGGTCGCACTCGTCTGATCGGCGGTCTGGGCGCTGATCTCCTTGAGGACGCCCATGTTCCGCGCAATGTTCTGCACCGCCGACGATTGCTGGCGCGAGCTCGCCGAGATGTTCTGCACGAGGCTCGCGATCTGGTTCGACACCTGCTCGATCTCCTCGAGCGCGGCGCCCGCATTCTCCGCGAGCAGCGCCCCGCCCACCACGTCGGTGGTGCTGCGCTCCATCGACACCACGGCCTCGTTCGTGTCCGTTTGAATGGTGCGCACCAGGACCTCGATCTGCTTGGTCGCGTTCGCAGCTCGCTCCGCGAGCCGCTGCACCTCGTCCGCGACCACCGCGAACCCACGGCCCGCCTCGCCGGCCATCGAGGCCTGGATGGACGCGTTGAGCGCGAGAATATTCGTCTGCTCGGCGATATCGTTAATCAGCTCCACGATGTTGCCGATCTCCTGCGAGCTCTCGCCAAGGCGCTTGATGCGCTTGGAGGTCTCCTGGATCGTCTCGCGGATGGCGTTCATGCCGTCGATCGTGCGCCGCACGGCATCGCCGCCCTTGTGAGCGATATCGACGGAGTGGCGCGCCACATCGGAGGCCCGCTCCGCGTTGTTGGACACCTCCTCCGTCGCCGACGCGACCGCTCCGGCGGTCTCCGTCGCAGAGCCGATCTGCTTCGACTGCGCGCCGCTCGACTTGGCGAGATGCTGCGACAGCGCCTGGGTCTGCCGGGCCGCCCCGTCGAGCTGGATCGCCGAGTGATTGATGGTCGTCACGAGTCCGCGCAGCGCGTCCACGGCGTAGTTGATCGAGTCGGCGATCGCACCGGTGATGTCCTCCGTCACGGTCGCCTGCACGGTGAGATCCCCGTCGGCGAGGCTCGAGAGCTCATCGAGGAGCCTCAAGATCGCCTGCTGATTGCGGTCGCTCTCGAGCCGCTGCGACTCCACGGCCTGCCGTTGCCGCTCGGTCATGCGGCGCAGCCTCGAAAGTCCGAGCCACAGAGTCGCCAGCGCGACGAGCGTTCCGGCGCCGAGAATCACGGGGACCCACCCGCCTGCGAGCGGCAAGGACACGCCGTATGCGGCACCGAGCCCCCCTGCGACGGCCGCCGCAAACGCCAGGACAGCCGCGACTCCGATCACGACACCTAGCCGATCGATCGTGCGGACCGCCGATGCACCCTGGGCGGCGGGCGGCATCGCGCCCCTCGGGGCCGGGGTGGAATCGCTCATGGCGCTGCCCCTCTTCCTCGTCTGTTTGAACATTGGGGGGTCACGCGGCGGCCTCGGTGAAGGCGGGGCTCTCGAGGATGGAACGCAGCGACAGCACGGGCCAATGCTCCTCGGCGCGACGGAACGCGCCGGCGAGATAGCGTTCGCAGCGGGCGACCGTCGGAGGCGCATCGCCCGAGAACTCGCTCTCCGCGAAGCGCCGGAAGCCGAGCACCTCGTCGACGAGCAGCCCCGCGGGTATCTCTCGATGGTTGACGACGAGCACGCGCGTGTTGCGCGTCGCGGGGGCGACACCGCTGCCGATGAACTGTCTCAAGTCGATGACCGGCAGCAGTTGGCCGCGCACGTTGGCGAGCCCCCGTATCCAGGACTTCGCGCCCGGCACCCGAGTGAGAGCGGGCGGCACGGAAAGCACCTCGCGCGTCTCCTCCCGAGCCGCGAGAAAGAGCTCGCCTGCCATGCGGAGCGCGACGCCGACCCATTCGCGTCCGCTTTGCCCTTCCTGCCCGGACTGCGCCGATACGGCGCGTCCACGCCGCTCCAGCTCCTGCAGGAGCTCGAAGGGCCGGTCGCGCAGAGACCTGAGAGAGACCCCCTCCATCGCCTTGAGTGGCTCAGCTGGCAAGCGTCGCCTGAGCCTTCGCGACGAGCTGATCGGGAGAGACCGGCTTGACCATGTAGTCGACCGCGCCCTGGCGCAGGCCCCAAATCTTGTCGGTCTCCTGGCCCTTGGAAGTGACCATGATGATCGGAATCGTGCGTGTCTTGGGATCGTTCACCAGGGTGCGCGTCGCCTGATAGCCGTTCATCCCCGGCATGACCACGTCCATGAAAATGAGGTCAGGGCTCATCTCGCGCGCGAGACGGATGCCCTCGGCTCCGTCGGCGGCCGCGGCGGTACGGTAGCCGTGACGCTCGAGGGCCTTCTTCATCACGTGCACCTCGGTCGGGGAATCGTCGACGATCAGAATGAGAGGCATGGCCTTCATCTCCCGATATGCGTCTCGATCGCGTTGAGCAGCTCGTCCTTGGTGAAGGGCTTCGTAAGGTAATGCTCCGACCCGACGATGCGGCCGCGCGCGCGGTCGAACAGGCCGTCCTTCGAGGAGAGCATGATGACCGGGATCGAGCGGAAGACCTTGTTGTGCTTGATGAGCGAACAGGTCTGATACCCGTCGAGCCTCGGCATCATGATGTCCACGAACACGATATCCGGCTGGGTGTCGGCGATCTTGGCGAGCGCATCGAATCCATCGATGGCCGTGTGGACCTCGCAACCCTCCTTCGCGAGAAGCGTCTCGGCCGTCCGGCGGATGGTCTTGCTGTCGTCGATGACCAGTACCTTGAGACCCTGGAGCTTCGTGTTGGCGCCGGTCACGTCTATCGATCTCCTAGTCCATGCATCCACCGGAAACCGTAATGGTGGCTGGTCCGCGCGCCAGTTGCCGCGGTTTTTAACATATCGGCATACCCCCTGCTATGCCAGACACGTCACGTTTTGCGCAAGAATCGGGTGCTCGGCGACCCACGCCGCCGCCGCGCCGCTGTTTTATCATGGCGCGCGCTATGTCAAATATCAGTCGCAGGCTCGCGGTCGTGATGGACCCCATCGGGGCAATCCATTACGCGAAGGACTCGACCCTCGCCATGCTGCTCGCCGCGCAGGCGAGAGGATTCGAAGTCCTGTACCTCGAGCAGTCCGATCTGTCGCTGCGCGACGGCCGGGCGCTCGGTCGCGTCCGGCCGCTCACGGTACGCGCCGATCCGGCCGACTGGTTCACGCTCGGGGAGCCGCGCCTCGAGCCGCTCGCCTCGGCGGACTGCATTCTCATGCGCAAGGACC
>DASXNC010000109.1:0-2577 GCA_036495325.1 Steroidobacteraceae bacterium | reverse complement strand
GCATCATGAAGGCAGTAGCTGATCAGCGCGCACTGGCGCGCAGCGATTCAAGTTCGCCGGTCGTGCGATCGAGCTCGGCGATGACCTCGCAGTAGCGGTTCCAGACTTCGCGTATTTCACAGACCGCGGAGGGGTCTACTCTATCGAGACGCCGGCGCACGGTCTCGTGCTCCGACTGCACTTGGCGGTGCAGGCTTTCGAGCCGGTCCAGGCGATCCCAAAACTTGGAGTCGAGCCATTCGGCTCGCGTTTCTGCGTGTGCGCTCATCGACCCTCCCCCGCTCGCGCTCGGACTTCCCCGGGGCGCAGCGAAGACGGTAGCGGAGGAGTGCTACAGAATGTTTGCAGATGAGGGCGATGCGACATCGGCGCTCCGGCGCCGCCTCTGCGGTGCAATGCGGCATCGGCGGCCCGACGGCACCCCCGCCGCCCCTTAGAGCTCCGGCCGCTCCCTCAGGGGCCGAGGAACATTCGATACGCGGGGTTGCCGGTCTCCTCGGTGTACGGGAAGTGCAGTGCATTCAGATGCTCGAGGAAGGCCGCCCGATCGGAAGCCGGCACCTGAATGCCCGCGAGCACGCGCCCGTAGTCCGAGCCGTGATTGCGATAGTGAAACAGCGTGACGTTCCAGCGCGTCCCCACCGCCTCGAGAAAGTTTAGCAATGCGCCCGGACGCTCCGGAAACTCGAAGCGATACAGCGCCTCATCGGCGATACCGCGCGCGTGGCCGCCGACCATGTAGCGCACGTGAAGCTTCGCGAACTCGTTGTCGGTCATGTCGTGCACCCCGTAGCCCGCCTCGCGCAGCTCGCGCACGACGCCGTCCTTCTCCGCACGGCCCTGGGTCAGCCCGAACGCCACGAAAATCTGCGCGCGGGCAGGCTTTTCGTATCGATAGTTGAACTCGGTTACGCTGCGCCGGCCGAGCGCCTGGCAGAACTTGAGGAAGCTCCCCGGCTCCTCGGGTATCTCGACCGCGAGCAGCGCCTCCCGGCCGCCGCCGAGGTCTGCACGCTCCGCCACGTGCCGCAGCCGGTCGAAATTGATGTTCGCCCCGCTGTTCACCGCGACCAGGCGACGATCCTTCCCACCGTCCCGCGCGACGAACTTCCGCAGGCCAGCCACAGCGAGCGCACCCGAGGGCTCGACGATCGAGCGAGTGTCCTCGAACACGTCCTGGATCGCCCCGCAGATCTCGTCGGTGCTGACGAGAATGACCTCGTCCACGCACTCGCGCGCGATCGTGAACGGCTCCTCGCCCACGCGCTTGACCGCGACGCCGTCCGCAAAGATGCCGACGCGGTCCAGAATCACGCGGCGCCCGGCCTGCAGCGACTGGTGCATCGCCGAGGCGTCTTCGGGCTCGACACCGATGACGCGCACGCGCGGGTAGAGATACTTGAGGAAGACCGAGATGCCCGCGATGAGCCCTCCGCCGCCGACCGGAACGAACACCGCGTCGATCTCCCCGCCGCTCTGGCGCGCGATCTCCATGCCGATCGTGCCCTGTCCGGCGATCACGTCCGGATCGTCGAACGGATGCACGAAGGCAAGATTGCGCTCGCGCGCGAGATGCACGGCGCGATCGTACGCCGCATCGTAGTCGTCGCCGTGCAGGACCGCCTCGCCCCCAAGATCGATCACGGCCTGCACTTTGATCTGCGGGGTCGTCTGGGGCATGACGATCACGGCGGGCACGCCGCGCCGGTGCGCGGCGAGCGCGACGCCCTGCGCATGATTACCGGCGGACGCGCAGATCACGCCGCGCCGCGCCACGGCCTCCGAGAGGTGCGCGATCTTGTTGTACGCGCCCCGAAGCTTGAACGAGAAGATCGGCTGCAGGTCCTCGCGCTTGAGCAGCACGCGCGCGCCGAGGCGCTGCGACAGACGGGGCGCAGGCTCGAGCGGCGATTCGATCGCCACGTCATATACGCGTGCCTTGAGAATGCGTTCGATGTAGGGACTTGCCAACGGTGTGTCCGGAGCCCCGAAAATGCGAGGGCTTCCGCGAGCTTAGCGTATTCTTCAGACTGGCACCTGTCCGATTGAAGCACCCTGCGGCTGCGTCTCCCCTGCGAGCTCGTACAGCTTTATCGGCGGCCGCTCCGGGTAGCGGCTCTTGAGCAACGGCAGCGCCACGTTGAAGACGAGCACGCCCGACTGGGTCCGCCCTTCGGGCGAGCCATAGTGCGCGTGACCGTGGAAAACCACGTCCACGGGGTAGCGGTTGAGCGGCTCCTCCAGCCGGCTCGTACCGAGCCAGGGATAGATCTCCGCCGGCTCACCCTGCACGGTCGCGGAGACGGGCGAGTAGTGCAGCAGCCCCACTCGGCGTCGGGTGCGCAACCGCGCGAGCGCCGACTCGAATTTGAGCGTCTCGTCAAGCGCTTCCTGTACGAAGCTCTTGATCGCCCGCTCGCCCCACGCGCCGAGCGTTGCGCGCCCGAATCCGCCGGCGAAGCCCCTCGCACCCGCAAAACCTACTCCGGCGATCTCGACCGACTCGCCGTCGAGGAGCTTCACGCCCGCATCCGTGAGGATGCGGCACACCTCCGCCTGCTGACCGGATTCGTAATC
>DASXNC010000108.1:0-7876 GCA_036495325.1 Steroidobacteraceae bacterium | reverse complement strand
CGGAGATCGATCGGCTCGTTTGAAAGAACACGGCGAAAGAATGATGCGCGGAAGCGGAACCCGAGCCGGCGAGCCCCGCTATCACGAGCGCTGCCAATGCCGCACGATGCCACATGGTCGCCTCCTCCCCCGACAGAGTGGCCATCATACGGCATGGCGCGAATCGGGCGCGGCGCGTGTGTATCACGGATGCGTCAGGCCCCGCTCGGTGCCCCGCTCGGTGCCCCCTCGGCCGCCCCGCTCGCCAGCGCCTCAGGCCCTGCTCGGCCGCGCGAGGCGGCCCTGCAGATTCCCGGCATGCTTTCGCAGACCGAGCTTCAACACGCGCCAGCACTCCTGCGGGACGAAAATATGCCGCTTTGCATCGATCAAGGTCATCTGTCCGAGCGCGGAGACGGTGTGCAGCCCGGCCCGATAGATGCCGGTGATCGGAGGGTCGACCACGGCTGCCGGCTCCTCCTCGAAGCAGCGCGCCGAGAGCCTCGTGACTCGATTGATCACCACACGGCGCCCGTACGTTCCCGAGCAGTCCTGCGCCGGACGATAGAAGGCGCCGTCCTTCCAGAACGGAGTGCCGGCGGGCCGGGCGGAGCGGATATCGACCTTGACGGGGTTCGCCGCGTGGGGTTGCCAGGGACCCGCGAGCGCCTCGGCGTAGTAGAGGTGGAGCTCGCAGTTCGCGCCGCGCGACGCCGGCAGACTCGCCGCGAGCCACCAGTGGTCCCCGTATCGAAACGGTGTCACGTCGATGAGCGGGACGCCTGATATCAACGTCGCGACGCGCCGCCAGCGATCGGGAAAGTGCTCGACCTCATAGAGCGCCACCTCGTTGGCGCCGCATGTCTCGGGAATGCAGTAGAGAACGCCTTCGTGCTCGAACAGATAGGGATAAGACAGATGCACGGGCGGTCCGATATCGACCGCATGCACGCACTCCGGCGCGCCCGCGTCGAACGCTCGAATGTGGCCGCGGCCGCCGCGGTAATCGAGGTGCTCGCAGAACACGACCGAGCGCCCGTCGCGAATGACGCCGATCGGGTCTGCGAAAAACTCTCGGCGCCTCGGCGCCTGCAGCCAGCGCGGAGCGAGCGGGGCGTGAGACTCGAGCAGCGACTGAATCGGCGCATCGAGCACGCCGATGTTCCACTGCTCGTGACGCGTGAGCTGGCGTACCTGATCGCGCAGGGAGCGCGCGACGGCCCGCGCAGTGAATGCGAGCCGGGCCGACAACTTGCGGCGGCGGACAGCCGCCGCCGTGCGCACGGGCGCGCTCTCGAAACACGCTGTCGATCCGTCGAGCAGCTTCAGGCAAAGCTGGCGCGGCCAGTGCGCGCTGATCCGATGCAGGTTCTGCAAGGTGACCGCTGGCCGATGGGCGTGGCTGCGGATGGCGCCGGAGACGAGGATGCGAACCGCATCGGGGTCGTCCTGCAGCTGCGCAAGAATCGCAGTCGCTACGTCCGAGTTATCGACGATCTCCCAGAACCCCTCCGACTCGCCGCGGTAAGCGGCCCAGTCACCAAAGAAGAATTGCCAGACGCCCCAGCGCGCGGCCCCCATGAACTCGCGCCCGGCAGTTGGCGGCGCGAAGCTCAGAATAAAGTCGACGCTCCGCTCGCCCGGAAGCGCAGCGCTCTGCGACGCCAGCAGCCATCCATCGGCTTGCGCGCCCGGGGTTGCCTCGAGATTCGAGACGACGGCCTTCTGCCACTCCGCAAGCGGCGCCCCCGTCGTGAGGATGGCGTAACGTACAGTTTCGATCCCGTGGCCAGGCTCGCTCTCTCCGCCGCGAGCGACCGTTTGCGCTGCGGCACCTGCGCCCCCCGTGACCTTCAATGATTCAACGGGCGATCCGTACATGATTGAGCCTCCCTACGCGCTCATGCACGCCTTGCCACTCGCTCGAGTACCTCCAGAGTCTCTGCGGCGCATCGCCTCCACGTGAATCGCGCGACGCGCTCCCTTCCGGCACTCGTGAGCCGGACGCGCAGCTTCGAATCATCGAGCACTCGTCCGATGCCCTCGGCGATGTTCTCGACCGACTCGGGATTGACGAGGACGGCGGCGCCCTCGGCGAGCTCCTTCGTTCCGTAGCAGTCGGAGGTTACCACCGGACAATCGGCCGCCATCGCCTCGAGCACCGGAAGCCCGCAGGATTCGAACAGCGAAGGCAGCAGCAGGGCATCGGCGAGTCGATAAAAAGCTGGCATGTCCTCGGACGGCACCCACCCCGCCCACCGCACCCAGTCGCCAAGTCCGAGCCGCTCGGGCTCCTTGAGCTCGTTCTCGGAAAGAAAGCGGTTCTCGCCGCCCGCGATGACGAGCGGCACGCCCCGGGGCGGCCCGCTGCGCGCGTAGGCCTGAATGAGGCGGGTGAAGTTCTTGGGCGGGTACACCGCTCCTGCATAGAGCACGAAGCGGTCCGGCAGCCGATATCGCTCCCGGACCGTGTTGAGATTGGCGGGCGCGAGCGGCGTGCTGAACGACGTATTGACGCCGGAATAAACGGTGTGCACCCGGTGGGGCGCGACATGTAAGAAATGCATGACGTGTTCGCGAGTGATCTCGGAGACGGCGATGATCGCGTCAGCCTTGGCCGCATAGCGAGGCACGAGCCAGCGGTGGCTCAGGCGATCGATGAAGCGCGAGGCTTCCGGCATGACATACCAGTCGAGGCCGTGGCATACCCATGCCGTCGGGCAGTTCACCCCGAGCGACATCGAGTACTTGGGATTGAAGAGCACGTCGATTCCGAGCTTGCGCACGGCGTTTGGGACGCTGAGCTGATCCCAGCTGATCACGGTGCGGCCCGCAATGTGCCGCTCGGTCACCCCGCGAGCGTTCGCGTAAGTGCCGACGAGATCGGGGTTGCGGTAGAGCAGCACGAATTCGTGCGGCCCATTGAGCGCAAACATCGCCGCGAGCAGCTCGCGCGTGTAGGTGCGGACGCCGCCGCCGTGCTGATCATAGTGACGCAGCATCACACCGATTCGCATGTCCACTCCGACCCCGAAGGCCAAGCGCTCCGACGCGCATCGGCCCGCAGCCTGGTATTGCGCCGCAGAAGGGCGAGCGGGAGCGTCACGATGCATCAGCGGTGCAACTCCCGTGCCACCACACCGCCTCAAATTTCGTTCCCGACGCCGATCGGCATGCATCGCGGCCGGGCACCGGGTGCCGTACCATGCGCTCTGCGCCCCATTCGCGGAGGTCTCACGCATGTCCACAACCCAGGCGGCACCCCCGGTGCTCACCGAGCTGAAGCTCACTACCGCTCTCAAGGAGCTCGTGAACGGTGCGCTCGAGCGCGGCCGCATGCTGAGCGTCGCGTACGTGGGCGCGGACGGCCGCCCCGAGCTGTCCTTCCGGGGCAGCACCCAAGTGTTCAGCGACACTCAGCTCGCGATCTGGGTGCGCAATCCCGAGGGCGGCATTCTCGCGGCCGTGCAGGGCGGCAGGCCGCACATCTCGCTGCTCTACGGGGAGCTGCGCCCGGATGCAAAGGCGTTCGTCACCTTCCGCGGCCGCGGGCGCGTCGACAACGCGGACGCGGTGCGGCGGAAGGTGTATGACAGTTCGCCCGAGATCGAGCGCAACCTCGACAAGGACCGCAAGGGGCTGCCGCTCGTCATCGATCTCGACAGCGTCGACGGATTCTTCTACGGCACGGTGCTGAAGATGCGCCGCTGAGGCGGTGAGCGTCGATGCTGCTCGAGCCCGGCGACATCGTCGATGTCGTCGCGCCGGGATTCCGCTGCTCCGATGAGAGCCTCACCGCGGGCGTGGAGTTCGTGCGCCGCCTCGGCCTCGTTCCTCGTGTGCCACGGGCGATCTTCGGCGCAGATCTACTGTGCGCGAGCTCGGACGCACGCCGCCTGCGGCATCTGCAGCGCGCGCTCGAGGCGCCCGATTCGACCTGCGTGTGGTGCATCCGCGCGGGCTACGGCGCCATCCGACTCGTAGAGCCGCTGCTCGCGGCGCGCCCGCCGCGGGCTCGCAAGCTGTTCGTCGGATACAGCGACGCGACGACCCTGCACTTTTTGCTGAATCATCATTGGGGATGGCCTTCGCTGCATGGTCCCCTGCTCGACCGGCTCGGCTCGGGGCAAGTGGCGCGCGGGGAGGTCGAGGAGCTGCGCGGCGTACTCCTCGGCGGCGAGCGCCGTGTCGAGTTCGCGGGCCTGGTCCCGCTCAATGCGGCCGCGCGCGAACGGCGCACGCTCACGAGCCGCGTGTTCGGCGGCAACCTGACGGTCCTGCAGTCGATGCTCGGCACCCCGCTGCAGTGCAGCCCCAGGCAGATTCTCTTTCTCGAGGATGTGGGCGAGCGCGGCTATCGCGTCGATCGGATGCTGGAGCATCTCGCGCAGGCGGGCGCGCTCTGCGAGGTGCGCGCCATCGTCTTCGGCTCATTCATCGGCGGCCGCGAAGCCGACGGGAGAGATCTCGTGCCAGCGGTGCTGAGGCGGTTCGCGCGGACGCAGCGCGTTCCGGTTCTCTCGGGGCTGCCCGCGGGGCATGGCGAGCGGCAGCGCCCGGTCTTCTTCAACACGCCGGCCGAGCTCCTCTGCGGACGCTCTCCCCGGCTGCTCGTCGGCACCCCGCGACACTCCCGCTTGGCATGAAAGCTGCTTGAAAGTTTCTCGGTTCCGCTGTCTCGGTTCGGCGTCAGAGAAACAGAGCGTCGAGCGCGCGCACGCGGCTCGTTAGAACGTCGCATTCGATGTCATCCCGAGAGCACATGGCGGAGAGGATTCGAGAGGCAGAACATGGAAGGCCCGGCGGTCCGGACGCGGCGCGCCGGCGGCGCGCGTCTGCTGCCGCAGGGCCCGCAGCGCCAGGCCGAGACGGTGCTGCGGGGCGCCCCCGCGCCGGCCCTTGCCGTCCGTGGATCGTCTCCGACTGCTCCACGTTCATTCCGCCCTTTACGGCCGGCGGAACCGAGCGCCAGCTGAGCGAGCTCGCACGTCAGCTCGAGCTATGCGGCGCGGAAGTGACGGTGCTCGTCCGGAACAGTCCCGAGTGGCCGAGCGGTGCACCGCCCGCCGCGCCGCACCTGCGCACGCGATACGTGCCGCCTGCGCCCGTTCCGAAGGGAACGGGATGGGCCGCTCTCGGCCCAAATCTCCGGTATATCGCCGGCACGCTGCGCCAGCTCCTGCGAGCGCGCCGCGAATATGATGTCCTGATCGTCTCCGGATTCAAACAGCTCGGGCTACCGATCTCCCTGCTCGCCCGCCTCGTCCGCAAACCCTGTGTCCTGCGGATCGATATGGCGTGGGATCTCGACGACGAGCTCACGCCCGAGAGTAATGCGCGCATCGGCCGGCGAGCGCAGCGGCTCGCGAGCGCTGCCATCCGCGCAAGCCGCCGCGCAGCATTCCATCTCGCGCACGGTCTCGTCGCCTTCTCCGATCCGCTCGAGCGCCGGCTGGTCGAGCTCGGCGCGGCCCCGGGCAAAATCAGCAAGATCCCGAACGGCGTCGACACGGAGCGCTTCGCGCCGGCGGCGCCCGAGGAGAAGGTCGCGCGGCGCCGCGCGCTCGGCCTGCCGACCGACCGCGCGATATTCATCTACACCGGACGGATCTGCCGCGCCAAGGGTCTACTCGAGCTCATACAAGTGTGGGAACGTCTCGCGGACCGGAAGGATGTATACCTGCTGGTCGTGGGCTCGGGTGCTCGCAGCCACGAGAGCTGCGAGGCCGAGCTGAGCGACATGGTCGCACGGCATCCCGACTCGATGGGTTGGTGCGGAGCCGTCGAAAACGTCTCGGATTATCTGCAGGCGGCCGATGTCTTCATATTCCTGAGCTATTTCGAGGCGTTCGGACTCTCGATCGTCGAGGCGGTCTCCGCGGGACTGCCCTGCATCGTGAGCGACGTGGGGTGCGCGCGCCAGGCCGTGCGGCATCGTGAGAGCGGCGCGATCGTCGCGCCGCGCGCGGCGCCTGGTGAGGTTCTGCGCGAGATCAATTGGGTGCTCGCACAGCGCGACCGCTGGCCGGCAATGGGAGCGCTCGGTCGGACAACCGTCGTCGAAGCGTTCGACATGCAGGTGGTTGCGCGACGCTATATAGGGCTGTTCGAGACACTCGGCGGCGACGACCACCCTCCACCGCCACGCCCGGCCTGACAGGGCTTGCGCGAGAGACCCTTGCCGCACCTGCCGGGCGGCGCATAATCCTTCGCTCGTCCATATCCTCGTCCATGTCCGTCGAGCATCCACGCTCCATCCGTTCGTTCGTCATCCGTGCGGGCCGCCTGACCGATGCGCAGCGGCGCGCCCTCGATGAGCTATGGCCGCGCTTTGGGCTCAAGTTCGATGCGCAGCTCCTCGATCTCGATAAGGCCTTCGGGCGCAAGGCGCCGCGAGTCGTCGAGATCGGCTTCGGAAACGGGGAGCACCTCGCCGCGCTCGCCGGACAGCACCCGGAGCGGGACTTCCTCGGCATCGAGGTCCATCCGCCCGGCATTGGCCGCCTGCTCCTCGCGCTCACAGCGTCGAACCTGACAAACGTGCGCGTAAGCGGCCACGATGCAGTCGAGGTGTTCGAGACCCAAATCCCGCTCGATTCCCTCGACGAGGTACAGATTCTCTTTCCCGATCCGTGGCACAAGAAGCGCCACCATAAGCGCAGGCTCATCCAGGCGCCTTTCGCCGAATGCGTCGCGCGCCGATTGAAGCCCGGCGGGCTGCTCGCGCTCGCGACGGACTGGCAACCCTACGCCGAGCACATGCGGGAAGTGCTCGATGCGTGCCGCCTGCTCGAGAACGTCGCGCCGGGTGGTGGATTCATCGAGCGCACGCGCGATCGCGCCCCCACGCGTTTCGAGCAGCGCGGCGAGCGGCTGGGACACGACATCCGCGAGCTCGCGTATCGGCGGCGCTGAGCCGAGCCGCGCGGCCGCCGGGACGGATTAGGGGGCTGCGGGGTGGATCGGGAAGCTGCGCGGGATCAGGAAGCTGCGGCGCAGCATCTGCCGCGCCTACGCATGATGCACTTCGCGTGAGACGATTCGCGCTAGCGTGCGCGCGCGTTCGCGCAGAGTGCTTGCAAGCGCCCCTGAGGCAGGCGCAACATCGAGTCGTTCACGCGAGGCACGGAAAGCACAACTCTCACACATTTTTTCGGGAGGCTTGCATGGCATCTGCTCAGCCGACCGTCGGCAGCTGGTACCGTCTCGAAGGCGGCGCGACTTTCGAGATCGTCGCGATAGACGACGACGAAGGCACGATCGAGGTTCAATACTTCGACGGCACGGTCGAAGAGATGGATTTCGAAGATTGGGAGCTGCTGTGCGAGGAGCGCGGCCTCGCCTCGACCGGAGCGCCCGAGGACTGGAGTGGCTCGGTCGATGTCGAGCCGGACGAGGATGGTTCGCGCTCGGATCCCAATGCCGATGAGCGCGACATGCGCGCGAGCCCGCTCGAGGGGCTCGACATCTTCGAGGCTCGCTGAAAACCGCTGAGAGCCGTTGAAGCCCCGGTGGTCCGAAAGCCCCGCGGCCGAATCTCAAGCCCTCTGACTATCGGCCGTCAGCGCCGCGGGCGACCTGCGGTAATAGAAATAGATGAGTAGCAGGCCCGGGATCGCGAGGCTTGCCGTGTACGTGAAGAAGTGCGTGTAGCCGATCGCATCCACGACGAAACCCGAGGTGCCCTCGAGCACCTTCCCCGGCAAAGCATAGAGCGATGAGAAGAGGGCGAACTGCGTCGCGGTAGACCGCGCACTGGTGAGCCCCGACATGAAGGCGATCAGCGCCGTGCCGTGCATCGCCTGTGCGAGGTTGTCGAGAACGTTCGCGAGCCCAAGGCCGACAAGCGTCGGATCGTGCGCGCGCGCGAGCGCCGCGAAGCCGAGGTTCGAGGCCA
>DASXNC010000107.1:0-2422 GCA_036495325.1 Steroidobacteraceae bacterium | reverse complement strand
ACTCGGGTTCATGTTCCAGGACCGCGGCGAGCTGTTCTCGCTCGATCCTTCGGCGGCGAACGTCTATGCGCCCGGCAAGCGGCCGTTCCACACGATCATTCCGGCGTTCGTCACCAAGGACGGCGAGCCGTTCATGTCATTTGGCGTGATGGGCGGGGACATGCAGCCGCAGGCGCATGTGCAGGTTCTCACCAACATCATCGACTTCGACATGAACGTTCAGGTCGCGGGCGATGCGGCGCGCTGGCGCCACTTTGGCAATGCCGAGCCGACGGGCGAGCGCTCGGTCGGCATCGGCACGGTCGAGATGGAGACCGGCTTCGACCCTTCGGTCAAACGGGAGCTCGCGAGGCGCGGATACACGATCGCCCCCGGCAGCGGAAGCTTCGGCGGATATCAGGCGATCCGCTGGGACGCGAAGCAGCGCGTGTACTGGGGCGCCTCGGAGATGCGCAAGGACGGGCAGGCGCTCGGCTACTGAATCGCGGACTGCCGGAGCGATCGGAATGAACGAGATCGAAGTGCCTGTGCTGATCGCCGGGGGAAGCCTGGTCGGGCTCACCACGTCCATGCTGCTCGCGCATCATGGGGTGCGCTCGCTCACGGTGGAATACCATCGCGGCACCGCCATTCACCCGCGCGCCGCGCAAATGACGCAGCGATCGATGGAGATCCTGCGCGGCCTGGGCATCGAGAAAATCGTGCGCGACCGCTCGGCCGAGCAGTTCGTCCAGGACGGCGGGGTCATCGGCGTCGAGACACTCGCGGGCGGAGTGATGACCGCCTGGATCGCCAATCTCAACGAAGGCATCCGCGATGTGAGCCCATGCGAGCGGGTGTTCCTGTCGCAGAATTCGCTCGAGCCCATCCTCAAAGAGCGCGCGCTGGAGCTCGGAGCCTCTCTCCAGTTCTCGACCCAGGTCGTCTCGGTCGAGCAGGACGCGGAGGGCGTGACGGCGGAGCTGCGCCATCGCGACACGGGCGAAGTGACGCGAGTGCGGGCCCGCTATCTCGTCGCCGCGGACGGCGCCCACAGCCGCCTGCGCGAGGGTATCGGCGTGCGCATGCAGGGTCACCCGAGCTTCTCGCGCAGCATCACCATCTACTTTCGCGCGAACTTGCGTCCCTACCTCGAGGGGAAGATCGTCGCGGTCGTCTACGTGAACAACGATCGGCTGCGAGGCTTCTTCCGCTTCGAGAAGCCCTTCGACAGCGGGTTCCTGGTGGTCAACACGCACGGGGATCCGGCGAACCCGGACTCGGACTGCTCGTCGCAGCTGGACGATGCACGCGCCCAGGAATTCCTGCACGCGGCGCTCGGAGCCGATATCCCGGTCGAGGTGGACAACGTCATGCGCTGGAACGCGACCGCCGAATACGTCGAGCGTATGCGGGTCGGTCGCGTGTTCATCGCCGGCGATGCGGCGCATACGATGCCGCCTAACGGCGGATGGGGCGGCAACACCGGCATCCAGGATGCGCAGAATCTTGCGTGGAAGCTCGCGTACGTGTTGTCGGGCCGTGCCGGTCCGGGACTGCTCGATACGTACGATGCGGAGCGCCGGCTGGTCGGGGCGCTCGCGACGGAGCAGGCGTACTCCCGGTACGTCGCGCGAACCGCACCGTATCTCGGCATGGCCGGGGCTCAGTCGCTCGTGTCGGATTTGAATGTCGAGCTCGGCTATGTGTATCGCTCGCCTGCCATCGTTTCCGAGGATCAGGATGAGGGTGCCGTGCACATGAACCCGCGCGAGATGCGGGGCCGGCCGGGGACGCGGGCGCCGCATGTTTGGATGCGGCGGCAGGCTGATCGGGTTTCAACACTCGACCTGCCTGGCAAGGAATTCAAGCTCCTCGCCGGGCCGAAAGCGCAGCGCTGGTGCGCGTACGCCGAGCAGGCCGCGGAGCGGACTGGCGTCGAGCTCGCCGTGCATCGCATCGGTGCCGGCGGCATCGAGGACCCGGACCGGGCATTCTGCGGGGCGTACGGGATCGAGGAGAGCGGGTGCGTGATCGTGCGGCCGGACGATTTTGTGGGGTGGCGGGCACGAACCGATGCGAGTGCCTCGGCCGAGGAACTGGGGCTCGCCCTCAATCGGATACTCGCGCGCAGCGCGGCCGATGCCGGCGCGCCTCGGGCGTAATCGGGCGCGAATGAGCGAGCGCGGTACGGATGGGAGCCCCTCGGGTGCTTCGGTGGAGCGCAGCGTGTGCGTGTACTGCGCCTCGAGCCGCAGCGCCCATCCCGAATACCGCGCGGCTGCCTACCGGCTCGGCGAGACACTCGCAGAGCGGGGCTACGGGATTGTCTATGGCGGCGGTGCCGTGGGCTCGATGGGCGCGCTCGCGGACGGCGCCCTGAGCCGCGGCGGGACGGTCATCGGAATCCTCCCGCGCTTCATGGCGGAGCTCGAATGGGGCC
>DASXNC010000106.1:0-10464 GCA_036495325.1 Steroidobacteraceae bacterium | reverse complement strand
CAGCGACGGGGCGGGAGCGAGGGGCGGCGCAGCAGCGAGATGCGCATAGCATGGTTTTCGACGAGGTTGATGCCGGCATCGGCGGCGCCGTAGCCGAGATCGTCGGGCGCGAACTGCGCCGTCTGGGCGCCGCGGCACAAGTGCTTTGCGTGACGCATCTGCCGCAGGTCGCCTCGCAGGGACATCATCACTTGCGGGTCAGCAAACTCACGGATGGGCGGACGACCCGCGCTACCGTAGCCGAGCTCTCACCCGACGAGCGCATCGAGGAGATCGCACGCATGCTGGGCGGGATCGAGGTGACCGCCAAAGCGCGCGAGCATGCGCGCGAGATGCTGAAGAGCGCCGCGACGCCGCCGGGCGGCGGCGCTGGGATACCCGAGGGTGCCGAAACCGTCGAGCAAGGGGCAGGCGCGAGCGCTTCACAGAAGATCGGCGCAGGCGCCGCGCCGGGTGACGTCAGACCGGCTTCTTCCGGTAAGCGCAGCCCGGCCGCTCGCAGCGCCCGTAGAGAATGAGAGAGTGATCTCGGATGTCGAAGCCGAGGCGGCGCGCCACCGCCGTCTGACGGTCCTCGATTCCGGAGTCCATGAATTCCTCCACGCGGCCGCAATCGAGGCACACGATGTGATCGTGATGCGTACCCTGATTGAGCTCGAAGACGGCCATACCATCCTCGAAGTGATGGCGCGTGACGAGGCCGGCAGCCTCGAACTGCGTGAGCACGCGATACACCGTCGCGAGGCCGATGTCCTCGTGCGACTCGAGAAGCGAGCGGTAGATGTCCTCGGCCGACAGATGTCGTGTCGCGCTGCGCTCGAGGATCTCGAGGATTTTGAGGCGCGGGAGTGTGACCTTCAGGCCCGCCTTGCGCAGATCGTCGCCTTCCATCCGATGCTCCCCTGCGAGCACGCGGGTGCGCCCCGTGCGATGCGGTATCATGGCGCGCATTATCCTCCAACGGACCGCCATGTCACCCTCCAAACAGCAGACCCTGTCTTCACATGACGACTCGGAACATCCAATGAGATGCGCGCCATTCGATATCGGGATGCGCCCGCGCGCGGGCCGGCTGCTCGGCCTGCTCGTGCTCGCCCTGCTCATGCCGCTCGGCGGATGTGTCTATCGCATGAGCATCCAGCAGGGCAATTTCCTCGAGAAGCGTGTCGTCACCCAGCTGAAAGTCGGCATGACCCGCAGCCAGGTGCGCTATCTCCTCGGCACGCCGATGGTGCCGGCAACGTTTGATATCGACCGCTGGGACTATCTCTACTACATGAAGCGGGGACGCCTGCATGCCCCGGACAGATATCTGCTCACGGTGTATTTTCAGAACGACAAGGTCGCCCGCATCGACAATCACGGACGGGCACCGATCGATTCGGAGCCGACCCCAAACGAGCCCGAGCCACGCCCGGCGACTTGATGAAGCGAGCCTAACGCGATGCGCGCGGCGCGGCGGATCGGCTGCTGCCGCGCGCAGCCCCGAGGCTCAACTCACCGGCGCCGGCGCGCGCGCGCGCGTCTTGCCTGTTTGGGATCGTTGGTGAGCGGACGATAGAGCTCGATGCGGTCGCCTTCGCGCGGGGTTGCGCTTCGATCGCACGGCTCGCCGAAGATACCGACCGGCGCTTCATCCCACGGGATCGATGCGGACTCACCGCCCAGCTCGCACGCGCGACGCGCGGCGAGCAGCGCGTCTGCGACGCTCGCCGCAATGGGTAACTCGAGCTCCCAGAGATATTGCCGGTCGCGGTTCGCATACGCGACCCAGCAGCGCTTGGAGCGCGGAGCAGCCTCGCTCACTGCTCACACCGCCAGCGCTCGCGCGACGAACGCATCCACGAGCGATGCTGCCGTCTCCTGGAAGAGCGGCTCGAACAGAACCCCCGACAGGCGGCTCGCGAATGCGAAGCGGATTACGAGATCGATGCGGCAACCCCCCCGTCCGACGGGCGTGAGCGTCCACTCGCCCTCCAGGGTCTTGAACGGCCCGCGCAACAGGCTCATGAAGATTCGCCGCTCCGGCTCGAGCTCGTTGCGGGTCGTGAACTCGGCTAGAAGCGGCCCCCGCCGCACTCCGAGAGTCGCGACGATATCGCTTTTCGACCGGGACTCGACCCGCGCATGCGTTATGCCGGGTACGAACTGGGGATACGCCTCGATGTCGTTGATGAGCTCATACATGCGGGCGGGAGGCTGCTGCACCGTCGCCGAGCGTCGCACTTCTCTCATCGCAGAGCTTCTCTCATTCCGCAGATTGTCCCAGAATCGCGCACCCGAACGCATCCAGACACCCCATCATGCCGCGAGCCGAGTCCGCGCCGCGCCTCATTGCCGAGAACCGCAAGGCGCGATTTGATTACTTCATCGAGGACCGCTACGAAGCGGGCCTCGCTCTCGCCGGCTGGGAAGTCAAAGCGATGCGCGCCGGCCGCGCGCAGCTCAAGGAATCCTATGTGTACCTGAGGGGCGGGGAAGCGTTCCTGATCGGTGCCCACATCTCCCCGCTCCCGACCACCTCTACCCATGTACCGGCCGATCCGGTCCGCACGCGCAAGCTCCTGCTCCACCGAAGCGAGCTGCAGCACCTGATCGGTGCGGTGGAGCGGCGCGGCTACACGCTGGTCCCGCTCGAGCTTCGCTGGAAAAACGGCCGTGCGAAAATCGAGATCGGCCTCGCGAAGGGCAAGAAACAGCACGACAAGCGCGCAACGGAGAAGGCCCGCGACTGGCAGCGTGAAAAGGCGCGGCTCCTGCGGCGGGCCCGCTAGCTGCGCGCGCGGCCCCTACTTCTTCGTATAGACGAGATTGACCGTCGTCAGCGTGTCGGTGTGCTTGAGGCCGCCCGGCGGGTTGCTGTTGTTGCGTATCGTGTAGCCCAGGGCGAGCGAGAGCGAGCCGTTGATCTTCACGCCGAGCGCGAGAGCATTCTCGAGATAGGTGTTCGCAGAGCCGACGACAGTCAGCATGGTATCGGTGATCTTCGTCTGCGCTTCTCGTAACGCCCGCTCACGAACCAGAAGGTCCGGTCCGTGAGGTTCCAGCTGCGCTGCAGGTTCGTTGCCCAGCGCTCGGCGGTCACGAGCCCGCCGCTCTTGCCGTACAGCCCCTCGATCTCGAAGTCGTCCGTGACCGCGGTCGTCGTACGAGTCACCTCGAACTTCGCGTTCGCGGTGGTGGTATCGGTATTACCGCGCGCGAGGACCAGGCCGAGCTGGCCCTCGGCCGTGACGCCGAGCTTTTTCGGGTCCTTCCCGCTCGTGCCGCCGGAGCCGCTGTCGTTGCCCACGTCGGCGAAGGTCGCGAGCGCCCAGGCGGTCGTCGGATCGGTCCAAGTAGACGCGGCCTCCGCGCGGGCCGAGGCGGCTGCGAGGGCAGCCGCCACCGCGCAGGCGATGGCCAAGGTGCGTGCGACCATGATCCCCCCTGAGAAAAAGCCGGCGATTTAACCACGTGCCGCAGCGCGATGAGAAGTGGCACGAATGCGACGGCCGCCCCCCGCGAGGCGAGGAGTTCGCCTATACTTAGGGGGCAGTCTGATGGGGGCGACCGGTTTCGACGCGGGTTGTGAACCTTCAGGTGCGTACCGAGGTGCAGTGCCCTCGTAAATCACGCTGCAAATCATAGTTGCCAACGACGACAACTACGCTCTAGCTGCTTAGTCGCAGCTGACCTCTGACCAGCTCGTGCCTATGCGACTGAATCAGGGGACGCGTTCATAGGATCGCGGGCCGGTGTGCGACGGGCCGTCCCGCTAAGAGTCACCGTCTGCTGGCGTTGCGTCTTCCCTGCCTCTCGGGTAGCGCCGCGCGAGAACTAAAGAGCGGCTACGTACGTAGATCTTGAAGTCTAGCGCTTGCGGACGGGGGTTCGATTCCCCCCGCCTCCACCATTTGCACTGTGCTCCCGGCTCGATCGGGCCGGGAGCGACCTTATCTTCGGTCCCTCCCGCCTCCCCCACCCGGAACCTGTCGCCGCGCCGGCCATTCGATGCAATGAGCATGGCCGCGACGACGCATCCATCGCCCCTACCCCAGCGGCGGGCTAGAAGCTCGAGGCCGGCACTGGCGGGCGTCGGCAAGACCGAGCCTTTGCCAGTACTACACGCCCTGTCCGAGCTTCGCGAGGCGGTCGATCACTGCCGCCGATGCACCCTGTGGCGTGCGGCGACTCAGGGTGTGCCGGGCGAGGGCGCACCGCACGCGCCGCTGATGCTCGTCGGGGAGCAGCCCGGCGACAGCGAGGACCTCGCGGGCCATCCCTTCGTCGGTCCCGCCGGCGCCGTCCTCGATCGCGCGCTCGCCGATGCGGGCATCGAGCGGCGGGCGATCTACGTCACCAATGCCGTGAAGCATTTCAAATACGAGCAGCGCGGCAAACGCAGGCTCCACATGAAGCCTTCGATCGCGGAGATCGCGGCATGCAACGGCTGGCTCAGGGAGGAGCTGCGGCTCGTGCGCCCAAAGCTGGTGCTCGGTCTTGGGGCGAGCGCGGCGCGCGCTGTGCTCGGCCGCGCGGTCACCATCACCTCGATGCGGGGCAAAGCCGTGCCGCTCGATGAGACGACGCACGCGTGGATCACCATTCATCCCTCCTACCTGCTGCGCATGCCGGAGGAAGCGCGGCGGATCGAGATCGACCGCTTCACGGACGAGTTGAGAGCCGTGCGCCAGTGGCTGCGCGCGCACGGTGCCTGATGCACCCGGCGCCCTCTGCGACGGTGCCTGCTATGCCCGCCGCGTGCCGTCGAGCGTGACCAGCGCCCCGTAGAGGTCCGGCCTTCGATCGCGGAAGACGAACCAGCCGCTGCGCTGCGCATCGAGCGCCGCGAGATCAAAGCGCGCCGAGATCACGGCATCGCCCTCCTCCGCCGCCTCGGCGACCTTCGCGCCCGTCGCGTCGGCGATGAACGAGGAGCCGTAGAAGCGGATGTGGAGATGCTCCGGGTCCTGCAACGAGCGTTCGAGCCCATGGCGGTTCGCGGCGACGAGCGGCATGAGATTCGCTGCCGCGTGGCCCTGCTGCGTCCTCTGCCAGTGCTCGCGCGAATTCACCGGCGGGGCGGGTGGCGGCTCCGAGCCGATGGCCGTCGGATACAGCAGCAGCTCCGCGCCGAGAAGCGCCATTGCCCGCGCGGTCTCCGGAAACCACTGATCCCAGCAGATTCCGACGCCGATGCGTGCGAAGCGCGTGCGCCAGACTCTGAAGCCCGTGTCTCCCGGGCTGAAGTAGTGCTTCTCCTGATAGCCCGGACCATTCGGTATGTGCGACTTGCGATAGACCCCGAGCAGGCTTCCGTCGGCGTCGATCACTGCGACGGAGTTGAAGAATGCGGCGCCCGCGCGCTCGAAGAAGCTTACGGGCAGCACGACGGCGAGCTCGCGCGCGATGCCGCGAAAGTGCCGCACGGCGCGATTCTCCTCGAGCGGACGCGCGAGCGCGAGATGACGGGAGTCCTGCTCGATGCAGAAATACGGCGTCTCGAAAAGCTCGGGCAGCAGAACGATCTGCGCTCCGCTTGCGGCCGCCTCGCGCACGAGCCGTTCGGCACGCGCGATGTTCGCCTCTACATCCCAGCCGCACGCGAGCTGCACCGCGCCGATGGTAACGGGCCGCGGGGAGCTCTCGAGATGTGACGGTGTGCTCATGGGACCCGGCGTCCGATCAATCGATGACTTTCCCGGGATTGAGTATGCGCTTCGGATCGAGTGCGGCCTTCAGCGCGCGCATGGCGGCGATCTCCTCGGGCGTGCGCGAGTAGCCGAGATACGCTCGGCGCTCCAGGCCGATGCCGTGCTCGGCCGCGATCGAACCGTCGATCTCGCGCAGTGGCTCGTAGACGAGGCTTTCGGCCTTCTCCCGCGCGGCATCGTGAGCTGCACCTACGCCCCGGGCCATGCCCGGCGCGACAATGACGTGAAGGTTCCCGTCGGCGATGTGCCCGAATGCGAATACGCGCCCCTCGGGAAACGTCTGCACGGCCTGTCGCCGCAGACTCTCGAGATAAGGGGCCATGTCGGAGATCGCGAGGCTCACGTCGAAATTGAACGTAAGACCGTACTGCTCCTGAGCCTGCCACACGTCCTCGCGCGGCGCCCAGATCGCGCGGCGCTCGCTCTCCGACTTGGCGACGACCGCATCGAGGATCAGGCCGCGCTCGAGCGCATCGGCGAGCGCCTGCTCGAGGCGGCTCTGATCTGTCTCGGGATCGGACCCGAGCGTCTCGACGAGTCCGTACATGCCGTACTCGTGGGGCAGGACCGCGGAGTTGCTCGTGCGAGCGGAGGTGGTGACCTCGTAGAACTCGGGCCAGAGCGCCTCGAAGGCGGCGAGCTGTCCGGCGAGGCGCGCATCGAGATGGCCGAGCAACGCTACGAGCGCGGCGAAATCGCGGCAGGCGACGAAAGCGGTCGCGACGCTGCGCGGGCGCGGGAAAAGCCGCAGGTCTGCGCGCGTCACGACACCGAGCGTGCCCTCCGAGCCGATGAAGAGCTGCTTGAGGTCGTAACCGGCATTGTTCTTCAGCATGCGGTTGAGTGAGTCGAGCACCGTTCCATCGGCGAGCACGGCCTCCAGTCCGAGCACCAGGCTGCGCATCATCCCGAACCGAAGCACGCGCACGCCGCCCGCATTCGTCGAGATATTGCCTCCGATCGTGCAGCTGCCGCGCGCCCCGAGGTCGAGCGGGAACATCATCTCGTGACGCTCCGCTTCCTCCTGCGCGCGCTGCAGAATCACGCCGGCCTCGACACGCATGGTGCGCCCGGGCGCGTCGACGTGCTCGATGCGATTCATCCGTTCGAGCGAGAGGATGAGCTCATCGCCGGTGGTTGCCGTTCCCTCGACGAGATTGGTGCGCCCGCCCTGAGGCACGACCGCCTGGCCGCGCGCGTGGCACAACCGCAGTATCGCCGAGACTTCGGCAGTGCCGTGCGGGCGCACGAGCGCCGGCGCTGCGGGCACATGCCCCTGCACGTCGGTCGCGCACTCGCGAACCTGTGCTCCGGTGAGCAACGCCTCTGCGCCGACTATGGCGCGCAGGTCGGCGAGCAAACGGGTGTCGAGCATTCCGCGAGTTCCCCCGTACGTTCGGCGAGGACGCCGTCGAATGAAGCTACCGCTCAGCCCGTCGCGAAGAATGTCCGATCGCGCGCCTCATATCAACGCAGCGGGCGATGCGCCCCTGCACTCAATGGAGGAGCCGTCGGCTCTGCGGAGCCTTGAGCTCCGGAAACAGCGCCTGATCGAGCGCCTGAACATACGTCGAGACATCGGCGGGGCCGGGCACGAGCACGCGCCCATTGATCAGGAGGTTCGGCACGACGGCAATACCGAGACCGCGCATGCGCTGCTCCTCTGCATCGACATCGCCGCGCCCTGCCGCGCGGTCCTCGAACGCCGTGCGTGTGCCGGAATCGAGCTGACAATCGTGAGCGATGTCACCGAGCACCGTGCTGTCGGCAATGTCTCGGCCTTGCTCGAAGAAGGCGCTGAACAGCGCATCGATCACCAGCGCCTGCCTCCCCTCGCGCGCGGCGAGCCGCACGAGGCGGTGCGCTTCGTGGGTGTCCGGGGCCTGCTGGAGGCGGTCGAAATGGAAGGCGATGCCGAGCTCCTCGCCGGTCTCTTGCAGCCCGCGCTGGACGGTAGTGACGCTCGCGCCTCGGGGCAGTCGGCTCGCGAAGTGCTCGCGCCACGAGGCGCGGGCATCGGCGCTCAACGGCAGACCGTGCCAGCGCAGCACGCGTCGCGAGCCATAGAGTCGGTCGAGCGCACGGTCGAGGCTCCGCTTGCCCACGAAAGTCCACGGGCACGCGAGATCCCCGATCAGGTCGAGCTCGAGGGCCGGCAGCGCCGGCGCTCGGAAAGCGTTCGGCATGTGTCGAATGTTGGAGGAGGTCTGCGGGAAATCAAGCGGCCGCAGGGCCAATCCCGCTCCCGGCGGGAGCGCGGCCAGCCTCGATCGACGCCTCGATCGATCCATCAGCCGACGCGGCTCTTTGCGGCGCTCTCCACCTGCTCGGTGATACGAATCGCGGTCTCGAGCGCCCTCAAGCCCGCCTCACCGCTTACGACCGGGATCGCGCCCGACCGGATGCAGCCGAGGAAGGACTCGATCTCGGCCAGGAGCGCATCGCCCGGCTCCAGGCTCCGCTCCTCAATCGTGACCGGCAGCTCCCCCGCTACAGGCCCCTCGGGGCGCTTGCGGATCACGGTCATGATCTTCTGATGCAGATCGAGCGAGAGATACGCCGCGTCCTCGAAAATCCGCAGCTTGCGCTCTGTCCGCAAGCTCACACGGCTTGCCGTCGCGTTCGCGACGCAGCCGTTCGCGAATCGGATGCGGGCATTCGCAATATCGATCTCGTCCGAGAAAACCGGGGCGCCGACCGCATCGATCGTCTCGATAGGCGCGCGGACGATCGTCTGGATTATGTCGATGTCGTGGATCATCAAATCGAGCACGACATTCACGTCGGTGCCCCGCTCACGGTACGGGGCGAGACGGTGGCACTCGATGAAGCGCGGCGCCTCGAGGTAAGGCTCGGCCGCCAGAATGGTGGAGTTGAAGCGCTCGAGATGGCCGACCTGCAGCACCCGCTCGCGCTCGCGGGCGACCCGGATTAGCTCGCGCGCCTGCTCGGGAGTCTCGGTGATCGGCTTCTCCACGAGCACGTGGGCGCCGCTCACGAGGAACTCGCGCGCGATCGCGAAATGGGCTGGCGTCGGCGTGACGACGCTCACGGCGTCCACCTCGCCAAGGAGCGTACGGTGGTCGGTGAGGGCGCGGGTCCCGAGCTCGGCCGCGACCGTCTCCCCTGCTTGGCCGTCCGGATCGACCACGGCCGTGAGCTCGCAGTCCGGTATTCGGGCATATTTCTGGGCGTGGAAACGGCCGAGATAGCCGACCCCCACCACTGCGGCTCGGATTTTTTTCATAGCGGCGGCTATTATGCCTCCCTGGAGCCCCTCCCCTTACATGAGCCCCTCGTTGCCCTTACAGTCTGCTCTGCAACAAGTCGTCCTGCGCGTCCCGACCTCGATTCGACGCGAGCTCATTCTGCTTGCGGCCGCTCTCGTGTTCGGGCTCGTTGTGGCGCCGCCCCTGCTCTGGCTGGTGGGCTCCCACACGCTGGGACCCTATGCGGGGGGCGGACTCGGATCGTTCCTTGCGGCTTTCTACCGCTCGCTCGCGAGCGGCACGTTCGGGTATTGGATGATCGCTGTCGGCCCCTATCTCATCGCGCTCCTCGTGCGCGCCTTGTTCGACCTCGGCCGCGGGCCGAGGGCGGCCGATTGAACTTGCCTGGCACGATGCCCATCTCACGGAAACCCCATCGATCAGTGAGCGCCCCCAGATGACGAATCGCTTCCTGCGCCGCTCTAGCGGCTGGTCCGCCGCGTGTCTCTCGCTCGCAATGATGCTCGCCCTCGCGAGCTCCTCGCGCGCGCCAGCGGGCACGGTCCTCCTTCCCCCGGGCGCCGTCGCCCCCACCGAGCGGCAGCGCACGATCGCGCGGCGCGTCGGCTCGATTCTCGAGGAGACGCACTACAGCCGCCGCACCATCGACGATGCGATGTCGTCGCAGATATTCGACCGTTACGTGGAGTTCCTCGACGGTCAGCACAGCTATTTCCTCGCGAGCGATGTCGCGGGCTTCGAGCAGTGGCGCTACAGCTTCGACGACATGATCCACACCGGCGACATCGATCCGGCGTACGCGATCTTCGCCCGTTTCCAGGAGCGCAACCGGGAGCGCATGCGCTATGCGATCGCACTCCTCGACACCGAGCCCGACTGGAACGCCGATGAATCGTTCGAGTTCGACCGCACACACTCACCCTGGGCGGCGACGGACGCACAGATGAACGAGCTGTGGAGGCAGCGCGTGAAGAACGACGCGCTCTCGCTCATGCTGACCGGCAAGACTTGGAAGGACGCGGCCGATGTGCTGCGCAAACGCTACCAGCGCGTGCTGAAGCGGATCGATCAGATCTCCTCCGAGGACGTGTTCGAGAATCTGATGAACGCGTACGCGCGCACCTTCGACCCGCATTCGAGCTATTTCTCGCCGCGCGACTCCGAGGAATACCGCATCCAGATGAGCCTCAACTACGAGGGCATCGGTGCCCAGCTCCAATCCGTCGATGATTACGTCACGGTGATGAGCATCCTCCCGGGCGGCCCCGCGGCGGGCTCCGGTACGCTCAAGGCGAACGATCGCATCGTCGGCGTCGGCCAGGGGCAGGAGGGAGGCGTCACCGACGTGATCGGCTGGCGGCTCGATGATGTGGTGCAGCTGATCCGCGGCAAGGCCGGCACGACCGTGCGCCTGCAGGTGCTGCCCGCGGGCGCCGCACCCGGCAGCGGCGAGAAGGTGCTCGAGTTCGTGCGCAACAAGGTGACACTCGAGGCGCAGGCGGCCCACAAGGAAGTGAAGAGCGTGGTGCGCAACGGCC
>DASXNC010000105.1:0-4305 GCA_036495325.1 Steroidobacteraceae bacterium | reverse complement strand
GCCCCGCGCCCGACATTCAGCTGCGTCCGGACGGCTCGCTGCGACACCTGCTGACGCTCGAGAGCCTGCCTCGTGCCCTCATCGAGTCGCTGCTCGATCGCGCGCAGCACTACGTCCGCCCTCTCGGAGAGCGTCCACCCGAGAGCACGGAGCTCGCCGGCTACACGGTCGCGAATCTCTTCACCGAGCCTTCGACCCGGACCCGCGTCTCATTCGAGCTCGCGGCGAAGCGGCTCGGCGCGCAGGTGGTCAATCTCGAGGTGGAGCTCTCCTCGCGCGTGAAGGGCGAGAGCATGCTCGACACGATCTACACTCTCGAGGCCGTGCACGTGGATGTGCTCGTCATCCGCGACCCCGAGGTCGGTGTGCCGGGGCTCGTCGCCGAGAGCGTGCGCCCACACGTGAGCGTTCTCTCGGCGGGAGAGGCGCACGTGGCGCATCCGACGCAGGGGCTGCTCGATGCGCTGACCGTTCGCCAGAGAAAGCCGCGCTTCGGCGAGCTCGCCATTGCGATCGTGGGGGACGTGCGGCACTCGCGGGTCGCGCGCTCGGCATATCACGTTTTCCGTGCGCTCGGGGCGGGGGAGATTCGGATCATCGCGCCGCCCGCGTACATGCCCGAAGCAGCCGAGTTCGTGGGCTGCGTGCGCCACGGAACGCTCGGCAAGGGATTGAAGGACGCCGACGTGATCATGATGCTGCGCATCCAGAAGGAGCGCATGAGCCAGGCGTCGCTTCCGGACTCCGATCGCTATTTCGCCAAGTTCGGCCTGACGCCCGAGCGGCTCGCGACCGCGAAGCCCGATGCGATAGTCATGCACCCGCAGCCGATGAACCGCGGCATCGAGATCGCCTCGGACGTGGCCGACGGACCCCAATCGGTGATTCGCGACCAGGTGCGCAACGGCGTCGCGGTTCGCATGGCCGTGCTTGCGGCCGTGTGTCCCATCACCCGAAGTTGATCTTCGCCTCGAGGTTCGCGCGCGAGTCGGCGTGCACGAGCGCCTCCTCGAGCTCGATGCGCTGCTCGCGGTACAGCGCGTGCAGCGCCGCATCGAAGCTCTGCACCCCACGCTCCCGGCTCTGGACGATCGCCTCCTTGATCGAGACCACATCGCCCTTCTTGATGAGCTCGACGATGTGCGGCGTGTTGAGCATCACCTCGACCGCCGCGCAGCGCTTGCCGTCCTTGCTCATCACGAGGCGCTGGGCGAGGATCGCGCGCAGATACTGCGAGAGGTCGAGGAAGATCTGATTGTGCTGCTCGCGCGGAAACAGATTGATGATGCGATCGAGAGTCTCCGCGCAGTTGTTGGCGTGCAGCGTCGCGAGCACGAGATGCCCGGTGCCCGCCAGGTTGATCGCCGCTTCCATGCTCTCGCGGTCGCGGATCTCGCCGATCAGGATCACGTCGGGAGCCGCGCGCATCACCCCGCGCAGCGCTCGGGAGTAGGACTTCGTGTCGAGTCCGACTTCACGCTGGTTGACAATCGAGCGCTTGTTCGTATGCAGGAACTCGATCGGATCCTCGATCGTCACGACGTGGTCGGAGGAGGTCTCGTTGCGGTGATTGATCATCGCCGCGATCGAGGTGGACTTGCCCGAGCCCGTCGCACCCACCATGAGGATGAGCCCGCGCTTGAGCATGATGAGCTCACGCAGCGTCTCCGGGAGTCCCAGGTTCTCGAGCCGCGGCATATCCGCGCTGATGTAGCGCAGGACGGCCGCGGGGTATCCGCGCTGGAGGAACACGTTCACGCGGAAGCGGCCGAGGCCGGGCTCGGAAATCGCAAAGTCGATCTCGAGCTCGCGCTGAAAGTACTCGCGCTGCTCCGCATTCATCATGGCGAGCGCCGTCTGACGCACGACCTCGGGCGTCAGCACGTTCTTGTTGACCGGAAAGATCTGCCCCTCGATCTTGATCTTGATTGGGGCGTTCGCAGTGAAGAACAGGTCCGAGGCCTTGCGTTCGACCATGAGCCTGAACAGCGGCTGGGTGTTGAGCTGCCTCCCGCTCTCGGTTTCGAGCACGGTCTGTGGACCGGTCGCGCTCGATGTGGATTCCGCTGTTGCCGCCATGACGCCTGACCTCACTGACCGATTTGCACGCCCGGCATCTCCGGCCCGCGCCGAGGCGGGCCGGCCTGATCCCCGAGGGGGCCCGCTTACAATGAGCGCCCCTCCTCCTCCTCGATGATCCGCAGCGCGCCGCCGCCGTCGTCGATCGCCTTCATCTCCCGCTTGCTCTCGAGCTTGATCCTCAAGCGCAGCTCGTTCTTCGAGTCCGCATTGCGCAGCGCGTCCTCGTAGGAGATGAAGCCCGTCTCGTACAGCTCGTAGAGCGACTGGTCGAACGTCTTCATGCCGAGGCGCGTCGAGCGGGACATGACCTCCTTGATCTTCGCTACCTCGCCCTTGAAGATGAGATCCTGGATGAGCGGGGAGTTGAGCATGATCTCCGTCGAAGCAATGCGCCCCGCCCCGGACTCGCGCGGGATCAGGCGCTGCGAGACGAATGCCCGCATGTTGAGCGACAGATCCATGAGCAGCTGCTCGCGCCGCTCATCCGGGAAGAAATTGATGATGCGATCGAGCGCCTGGTTCGCGCTGTTCGCGTGCATGGTCGCGAGGACGAGGTGCCCCGTCTCAGAGAACTGAATGCCGTACTCCATCGTGTCCCGGTCGCGAATCTCGCCGATCAGGATCACGTCGGGCGCCTGACGCAGCGTGTTCTTGAGCGCCGCCTGCCAGGAGTCCGTATCGACGCCGACTTCGCGATGCGTGATGACGCACCCCTTGTGCTGATGCACGTACTCGACGGGGTCCTCGATGGTCACGATGTGTCCGCGCGTCTTGTCGTTGCGGTAGCCGACCATCGCCGCGAGCGTCGTCGACTTGCCCGAGCCCGTGCCGCCGACCACGATGACCAGGCCGCGCTTGCTGAGCACGACCTCCTTGAGGATCGGCGGCAGGTCGAGCTCCTCGATCGTCGGGATCTTGGCATTGATGAGGCGGATGACACACCCGGTGCAGCCCTGCTGCACGAACGCGCTCACCCGGAAGCGGCCGATGCCCGGCGGGGAGATCGCGAAATTACACTCCTTCGTCGCGTCGAACTCCTTCGACTGCCGGTCGTTCATCAGGGCACGCACCAGCGTCGCCGACTGCTCCGCGGTGAGTGCGCGCTCGCTCTGCGGGCGCACCTCCCCGTCGATTTTGATGGCAGGTGGGAATCCGGCGGTGACGAACAGGTCCGAGGCCTTCTTCTCGGTGACCCGCCGCAGCAGGTCCTGCATCAGCTTGATCGCTTGATCGCGGTCCACGGCGCCCTCCCCGGATCCTCTTCCAGCGTGCTTCGCGCCGGATCATGCCCCGGGTCGCGCGTCAGCGCGACCCCGGAGAGAATTTTGCGCGCAGCGCATCACAGAGCATCCTTGTTCTGCGCCTTGTATCGCGCCTCTTCCTTGCTGACGAGCCCCTTCGTCACGAGCTCGGTGAGGCACTGGTCGAGCGTCTGCATCCCGCTCGACTGCCCGGTCTGGATGGAGGAGTACATCTGCGCGATCTTGCCTTCGCGGATGAGGTTACGGATCGCCGGCGTGCCGATCATGATCTCGTGCGCGGCGATCCGGCCGCCGCCGATGCGCTTGAGGAGCGTCTGCGAGATCACCGCCCGCAGGCTCTCCGAGAGCATCGAGCGGACCATCTCCTTCTCCGCGGCCGGGAACACATCGACGATGCGGTCGATCGTCTTCGCGGCAGAGCTCGTATGCAGGGTTCCGAACACGAGGTGTCCGGTCTCGGCTGCCGTGAGTGCGAGCCGGATAGTTTCGAGGTCGCGCATCTCACCGACGAGCACTACATCGGGGTCCTCGCGCAGCGCCGAGCGCAGCGCTTCGGAGAAGCCGAGAGTATCGCGGTGTACTTCGCGCTGGTTGATGAGACAGCGCTTGGACTCGTGCACGAACTCGATCGGATCCTCGATGGTGATGATGTGATCCGGCCGGTTGTCATTGCAGTGATTGATCATCCCGGCGAGCGTCGTCGATTTGCCGGAGCCGGTAGGGCCGGTCACGAGCACGAGCCCGCGCGGCAGCATGCACAGGTCGCGGAAGATCTTCGGTGAGCCCAGGTCATCGAGGGTGAGAATGGCGGACGGGAGGTTGCGGACCACCGCACCCGCACCGCGGTTCTGGTTGAAGGCGTTGACGCGGAAGCGCGCCAGCTTCGGGATCTCGAACGAGAAGTCCGTCTAGAAGAATTCTTCGTATGACTTGCGCTGCTTGTCGTTCATGATGTCGTACA
>DASXNC010000104.1:0-2987 GCA_036495325.1 Steroidobacteraceae bacterium | reverse complement strand
ATGCTCGTCTCGACCGTAACGATCGGCTCCGTGCCGAGCGGCTATCTCGGGCAGGCGCTCTTCGAACAAGGGCTCGTCGCACAGCTGCGCTTCGGGAACAACATCACGGGTATCGG
Organism: Steroidobacteraceae bacterium; assembly: GCA_036495325.1. Taxonomy (GTDB): domain Bacteria; phylum Pseudomonadota; class Gammaproteobacteria; order Steroidobacterales; family Steroidobacteraceae; genus JASHUC01. The sequence continues at coordinate 2,871 of DASXNC010000104.1, read as the reverse complement.
CGGGGAATTCGTGCAGCTGCACCTGCGCGCGCAACACGCCTTCGATATCTCCGACGGCTGGCACCTCCTGACACGTGGCGAGGCGGGTACGACGCTCGTCTCGCGCCTCGAGGAGCTCCCCGGCACGTTCCGCTTCTTCGCAGGCGGCGAGGGGAGCGTGCGCGGCTTTCTGTTCGATGATCTCTCCCCGGTCGTGCCGAAGGTTGATCCCGTAACCGGCGCGCCCGTGCTCACCTCGCAATCGCCCGAGTGCCTCTCGAAAGCGCCGCCGCCGAGCTGTTTCATCTACCTCAAGGTCGGCGGGCGGAGCGTGCTCGCAGGCAGCGTCGAGGTGGTGCGGGACATCGGACGCAGCTTCGGCGTCGCGGTATTCAGCGACTTCGGCAACGCCTTCGATACTTTCGGCCGCTCGCCGAATCCGCTGTATCCTCACTTCATCGAGTACTCGGCTGGGCTCGGGTTTCGCTGGCGGCTGCCCGTGGTGACCGTTGGATTCGATGTCGGGCAGCCGCTCTCGAGACCCGGAGCAGGCCCGCGATTCGACATCTTCTTCGGACCGAAGCTCTGATGCGACGCGCGCTCCTCATCACGCTTTCCATCGTCGTGCTGCTTGCGATCTCGCTGCCGCCGGTCGCGTTCTACTACGCGACCTACACCGAGGCGGGCCTCCAGCTCGTGACGCGCCTCGTCCCGAGACTCATCAGACACACGCGGATCGAGATCGAGGGCGCGCGCGGGACGATCGCGGACGGCCTCACAATTGCCAAGCTGCAGGTGGACGATGAGCACGTGCACCTCGTCTTCACCGGCATTTCGGGACGCCTCGCGCTCAAGGCGCTGCTCCTGCAGACGCTGCACGTGCCGAACGTCTCGATCGAATACGCTCTCATCGAAGTGCGCCGCTCACCGCCGGAGAAGCATCCCGGCCGGCCGGGACGCTGGCATTTCCTGCCTCACTGGCTCGAGGTTCGCGCAGACGACATACGGCTCGCCTCGGGCACGCTCATTGTGCCCGGCGCACGATTCGATGCCACCCGGCTCTCCGCCGCCGGGCTCGTGCGGCCAAATACGGCCCACATCGATCGGACCGCGATGACGCTCGGTGAACTCCAGGTCACCGCGCATGGCCGGCTGCGCGCGGGCAATCCGCTCGGGATCGACGCGGCGGCGCATGCGACGATCCATCCCGCCGGTCAGCCCGTCTGGGTGATCGATGCGAACGGCAAAGGCGATCTCGATGATCTTGCGGTCGCGTCGCGCTTCAGCGCTCCGCTGCGCGCCGACCTGACAGGGCACGCGCTCGATCTCACGCACCGGTGGCGGTGGCAGGGCACCGCGCACGTTCGCGATCTCGACCTCACGGCCTGGGGTCTAACCGGCGCGCTCGGGCCCATGAGCGGCCTGCTCGCGGTGACGGCCGACAGCACGGGGATCACGGCGCGAGGACCGATGACGGCCCCGGGCATCGCCGCCGGTGCGATCGAGACGAGCTTCGAAGGCGACTATTCCGATCGCGTGATTACCGTGCGCCGGCTCACTCTCGCGCACTCCGCCGGCACCACGGTGACCGCGCAGGGGCGAATCGGCATCGTGCCGCACGGACCGAGCCTCGAGCTGCAAGGGCAGTGGACGCGTTTTCGCTGGCCGCTCGATGGCCCTCAAATCGAGGCGACGAGCGCCTCCGGCCGCTACACAATCGCCGGCGTGCGCCCCTTTGCGCTCACGGCCTCCGGCGTGCTCGCAGTGGGCGATCTCGACCCGGTCGGAGTGGATCTCGACGGGACGCTCGATGATCGACGCGTGATCGCCCGCAGAGCCACGGTTCGTGCGTTCGACGGCCGCGCCCAGATTGCGGGCTCCATCGGGTGGTCGCCGCAGGTGACCTGGACGGCGAAAGGATCTGCGACGGGCGTGAATCCCGTGAGCCTGCGTCACGATCTGCCGGGCAGGCTGTCGTTCGATTTTCAGGCCGACGGCTCGCGGTTCGGGAAGGACGCCGACTTTTCGGTCGCAGTGCAGCGCCTCACAGGCGAGCTGCGCGGGTTGCGCGCGAGCGCCGACGGTCGGGTCGCGCGCCGCGGCGGGCAGTGGCAGCTCGCGGGCGTACATGCCACGCTCGGACGAACCGCGCTCTCCCTCGACGGGATGGTGGGCAATCGCGTGGACCTCGATTTCCGGCTCGCAGCCGACGATCTCGCGCTGATTGATCCGGGCATCACGGGCCGTCTCGAGGCGCAGGGCGCGCTGCGAGGACCGCGACAGAACCCGTCGATCGAGGCGTCGGCCCGCGGTTCCCACCTGCATTACCAGCTCTACTCGCTCTCCAAGCTCGATGCGCGCGTCGACTTCGATCCGTCGCATGGCCATGCGCTCGCGCATCTCGAGGCGGATGGCGTCGCGATCGGACCGCGCCGCCTCGGCAATCTCAGCTTTGCGATCGACGGACCGCCGGGTGCTCAGCGCGCCGCGCTCTCGCTCATAGGCTCGGAGTACCGCGCTCAAGCCGCCGCGACCGGCAGTGTGGTCGACGGCGCGTGGCGGGGCGAGCTCACGGAATTCACCGTGAGCGGAGCCGACACTCACCTCGCGCTCGAGAAACTCGCCGGGCTCAGCATCGCGCCCGAGGCGTTCCATCTCGATCGATTCTGCCTCGACGGCAAGCCCGCGCATGTCTGTGCCGACGGGGACTGGACGCCGCACGAGTGGAGCGTATTCGCGCTCGCGAGCGGGCTGTCGCTCGATCTTCTGACGAACGGCCTCACGCGCGGTGTGCAGTACCGCGGGCGGCTGGCGCTGACCGCACAGCTCGAGGCCGCCAATCGCGGTCCCGCTCGCGGACGGTTCGGGGTTACGCTCGCCGATGCCGAGATG
>DASXNC010000103.1:0-5563 GCA_036495325.1 Steroidobacteraceae bacterium | reverse complement strand
GTCCATGTCCGATCCAAACGTACACAAGACTCCAGTATTCGAGATCATCCTCGCGTGGGGCTTCGTCGGCATTCCGCTCGCATGGGGCATCGCGATGACGCTCACGAGCGCCGTCAAGCTGTTCCGGTAAGCGTCTCGGCTCAGATCGGTGGCGGCGGACCTCGAAGTGACGCACGCGCGGGATACCCGGCGTCAACTCTCCGCGGGAGGTCCTGTCATGCATCTGCGCTTCGTGGCTCTGGGGGCTGGCCTGCTGCTGCTCCTCACGACGGCTTTCGCCGATCCGCCGCAGCCGATGATCACGGATCCGATGCTGCCCGAGCACGCCGCGCGCCAGCTCTCACCGCACGTCTACGTTGTGATGGGCTTTCCAAACATCGGTATCGTGGTCGGACGGCGCGGGACACTCGTCATCGACACCGGCCTCGGCCCGCGTAATGGCGCCGTGGTGGCGCGCACTGCCGCCGCACTCTCCCCTCCAGGACAGAAGCTCTATCTCACGACGACGCACTTTCATCCCGAGCACGCCTCCGGGCAGCGAGGCTTTCCGCCGGGCACGATCGTCATCCGACCGCGCGTCCAGGAGGCTGAGCTCGAGGCGGACGGGCCGCGCTTCCTCGCGCTTTTCGCCCGCAGCCCGCGTATGCACGCGCTTCTCGAGGGCGTCGGCGTCGATCCCGCAAACGTGCTCTTCGATCGCAACTACACCCTCGATCTCGGAGGCGTACACGCACGACTCTTGTACTTCGGAGCGGCGCACACGCGGGGCGATGAAGTGATCTTCGTGCCTGAAGACTCCACGCTGATCTCTGGAGACGTCGTGCAGAATCATCTCTCCCCGAACATCATCTGCGAGACCTGCAGCCCGCGCCAGTGGATCGCCGTCCTCGATCAGATCGCGCCGCTCAAGCCGCAGCACATCCTCCCGGATCACGGCGCGCTCGGCGGCCCGGAGCTCATTCCCGAAGAACGAGCATTTCTGGTGGATTTGCAGACGCGTGCGCTGGCGCTCAAGTCTCGAGGCGTGCCGGCGGCCGAGGCGGGCCGGCAGATCGCGACGGACTTCAAGGCGCGCTACGCGGACTGGTACAGCCTCGACAATGTGCCGCAATCGGTCGCGCACACGTACGCCGATCATCCTTGAGTGTGTGCCGCGACTTCAGGTTGTCGCGACCAGAATCTCCTCAGATCCCGGCCTCAAGCCGTCCGGCCTCCCGGAGAAGTAGCGCTGCGTCAAATCGGCGGCGGAGACGTGCCGAACGTCTCTGAAGCCGGCTTTCCGCGCTAGAACGAGCATCTCGTCCGGCGCAAAGAAGCTGACGAACGGCGTTCCACTGGCGCGCGCCCCTTTCAAGGACGCCTCGTATGCGGGGCGCTCTTCGGGGTCGGCAAGCTCGAGTGGCAGAACGAAGCTCATTGCGAACACCGAGCCTCGCGCGAGCGTTGCGGCCTGGCGCAGTGTGGAGGTGATCGCATCCCGGCCGAGATACATACTGAGGCCCGTCGCGGCCATCACCGCGGGCTGGTGCGCGTCGAATCCGGCCGCTAGCAGCCGTTGAAACCAGACGTCGCTGCCCTGGAAATCGACTCCCACGAGGCGCAGCCGGTCCGGCACTCCGAACCCCAGCTCGATGAGGCGCTTACGCTTCCAGGTCTGAGGACCGGGCCGGTCGATCTCGAAGAGCTGCAGCCGCGATGCGATGTCCGACCGGCGCTGCGCGAAGGTGTCGAGGCCCGCGCCCAAAATGACGTACTGGCGGGTCTCGTGGCCGAGCTGCTCCACGAGGAGATCCTCGACGAAGCGGGAGCGCGCCACGACACCCGCGCGGAATCGGCGCGTTCCGCGGACGTCCATGTCGGGGCGCTGACGCCAGCCCGCATCGGGAGCCGCTAAAGCGAGGCCGACCTCGTCTTCCAGCACGTGCGGCGGCGGATCGATCTGCACGTGCATCGCGCGCCAGAGGGCGACGCGCACCGCCGTGCTGTCTGGCCTCGGGGTTTGATCATCGGGCATGATGGACTCTCCTCACCGGCACGGGAGCGATCACCATGCCCGATCTTATCGCCGCGAGTGCATTCTTTCTGCTGATTCATTTCGCCGTCTCGGGCACGCGGCTGCGCGATGTGCTGACTGCGCGCCTCGGGGAAGGCCCCTATCGCGGGGCATTTGCGTTGGCCTCGCTCGCGGGACTTGCGTGGATGATCTATGCGTACCGGCAGGCTCCCACCATCGAGCTCTGGGGCGTGCTGCTCGGATTTCGCGCGGCTGCGTATGTTCTGGTCTTCATCGCGTTCTTGTTCGCCGTCATCGGCATTCTCACGCCGAGCCCCACACGCGTTGGGATGGAATCGAAGCTCGCGAGCGGTCCCGAGGCGGTCCGAGGCATGGTCCGAATCACCCGCCATCCGTTTCTGTGGGGCGTTGCGCTCTGGGCCGCGGTCCACCTCGTCGTCAACGGCGATTTGGCTTCCGTGGTCCTCTTCGGATCGCTGCTCGTCCTGGCGGTCGGCGGTACCGCCGCGATCGATGCCAAGCGACGGCGGAGGTTCGCGGAGCAGTGGTCATCGTTCGCCCAGCTGACATCCGATATCCCGTTCGCGGCGATCCTCGCCGGCCGGAATCGGCTCGGTGCGGCGTTCGGAGAGATCGGTGCGTGGCGGTTTCTCGCCGCGATCGTGCTCTACGGAGCCGCTTTCTATCTGCACGGACGAGTGGGGCCGCCACTCGTATGAGGCGATGGGGTCAGCCGCCCGGCTTGCGGAACACAAAAATAGTCTGATCAGTCCGGCCGCGGATCGAGGGCTTGAAGACGAGCTGTGTGTGGTCATCCGCCGGATTGGCAAGCAGATCGCTCTCTTTGACGAGATCGAATCCCGACGCCGTCACTTCCTTGCGGATGACTGCCGGATCGATTCGGTGCAGAGCCTGGGTGTCGCGCCGGCCCGAGCCCGGTGCAGCGTTGTGATCGACGACGAGATAGATCCCCCCGGGCTTCAGCGCAGCGAATACCCGCTCATTCAGACGCGCCGTGTCGATGTGATTGAGCGACAGGTCGTGGTAGTAGAGGACCATGTACACGATGTCGACGTGGTCCGGCAGGCGTATCGAGTTGTAATCCACGAGCGTGTACTGGGCGTTCGGATGCGCGGCAACGAAGGCGCGGCTCGCGGCCCCGGCGCGCTTCTCCGTGTACGGCAGGTCGAACATGTAGACCCGGCCGCCCGGGCCTACGATATCGCTGAGGAGCTGAGTGTAGTACTGACCGAATGATGCGAACTCGATCACCCGGTCACCGGGCTTGATGCCCGACATCACGAGGACTTCGGCGGGCTTGCGGTTCGCGTCACGCGCGCGCTGCGCGGCGGGCCGCTCTGGAGATTCGACCGCACGGCGGACATAGCTCGGCGTGTCGGTGGGGATCTCGTACGGCGTCACGGTCCCGTTGCGGTTCGCTGTGGCCTGCGCCGTAGGCTGCGGAGCGGCGAGTGCCGAAGTTTGCGCAGCGCCGAGCCATGTCAGCGCACACGTGGCTGCGGTCACGATCATTAGCGCGCGAGACGCGGGCGGGCGCGACGAGAGCGATGCAATGGTCGCGAGCGGTCGTGTCGGGTCGTTCACTTCTTGAGCCCCTCTGCCCGTTTCGGCGGGCTCAGTTTCCCACATTCTCAGCGCCGGGACGTTAGTCGCCGCGCAACGGCCAATCGCTAATCGGCCGAGCCGGCATCGAGCACGGGTGGCCGCGAGGGTGGTGCCGCCTGACGCAAGTCCGCAGGCACCTCGAGACCGCTCGTCTCGAGCTGCCGCGCGAGCGTTCGGATGAGCTCCGCGAGCCCCTCACCGTCGGCGGCTTCGCAGCGCGCGGTGAGCTTCGACTCGGTGCCCGACGCACGCAGCAGCCACCAGCCCGCGTCGGTACTCACGCGTACTCCGTCGAGCGTATTAACAACGGCGCCCGATGCGATGAGACGCTTGGTAATCTCCTGCATTACGGCGGCCTTGCGATGTGCGGGGCAAGGGAAGCGGATCTCCGGGGTCGTGCACGTCGCCGGCAAACTTCGGCGAAACGCCGCCAGGCCGTTCTCGAGACTTGCGACGGCATTAATCGTCCGGACCGCGACATGCAGCGCATCGCCGGTCGCGTTCCAGCAGCGCTCGTAGATGATGTGGCCGCTCATCTCGCCCCCGAGCGGCGCCCGTTCGCGCAGCATTGCGTCGCGCACGAGCACGTAGCCCGATGGCGCCATCACGGGCCTGCCGCCGAGCCGCTCGATGCCGTCGAACAGCACGCGGCTCGATTTCACGTCGGCTACGATCGTCGCCCCGGGATGCTCGGCGAGTGCCTCGCGCGCAAGCAGAAGCAGCAGTTGATCGGGCCACACGATCGCGCCGGAATCGTCGACGATTCCGATCCGGTCGCCGTCGCCGTCGAATGCGATGCCCAGATCGGCACGGCGCGCAAGGACGGCCGTTTGAAGCTCGCACAGGTTCTCGGCGACGGCGGGGTCGGGGTGATGCGCGGGGAAACGACCGTCGACCGTGCCGTTGAGAACGATGTGGCGGCCGGGCAGGCGCGAGACGATGGCTGATATCACGGCGCCGACGGCACCATTGCCGCAGTCCCAAATGATGTGCATCGTGCGCTGCGCTTCCGCAACCTTCGCAATCCCCGAAGCGTATTCGGCGCCGACGTCGATAGAGGAGGCGCGGCCACCTGCGGCCCGGCGCGACTCGATCGCGACGAGCTCGCGCAGGGCACGGCCATGGACCGGGTGCTTCCCGAGGACGAGCTTGAAGCCGTTCTCGTCGGGGGGATTGTGTGAGCCGGTCACCATGATCCCACCGTCGAACTCCAGTGCATGGATCGCGAAATGCAGCTGTGGCGTCGGTGCGAGCCCGAGCCGGGTTACATCGAGGCCGCCGTCCGTCAATCCCTCGAGAAGCGCGGCCTCGAGCTCCGGGGAGCTGAGTCGCCCATCCCGCGCGACGGCAATCCGCGTGCGCCCTTGAGCGCGCGCCGCAGTGGCGTAGGCGAGACCGAGCGCGATCGCGTCGGAGCAGCCGAGCTCATGGCCGACGACGCCGCGTAGATCGTAGGCTCTGACGATCGCGGGATTGATAGAGTGGCTCGGAGCGTTCATCCGGTGCAAACGGCCCTGAGCACGACCGAGTTCCCCGCGGTCCGAGCTCCCGGCGCCGAAGACTGCGAGGCGGACAGGACCGGGAGCGTCAGTCGTGACGGGATGCGAGGAACGCGATGATCTGCTGCCGCACCTTGGGATCGGCGACGCCGGGAAACGGCCGCATGTTCGTGTTCGGCAAGATCTTGTAGGGATTGCTGATCCACATGTCGATCATCTCGGGGGTCCAGACCCACCCGGCCATCTTCATGCCCGGCGAGTAGGCGAGGTACCCCGGAGCCGTTCCAGCGGTGCGGCCGAGCACTCCGTAAAGAGAGGGCCCTAGCCGATTGTCGCCCTTCACGAAGGAGTGGCACTGGCGGCAAAACGTGTTGAACTTGATCTCTCCTCCGCCTGCATCGGGCGCGGCGCTGCTTGTCGCCAC
>DASXNC010000102.1:0-2296 GCA_036495325.1 Steroidobacteraceae bacterium | reverse complement strand
TGCGGATAGAGATTATTGCCCACCTGCTCGCGCACCTGTTCGTGCGCGGCTCGCAGGTTGGCCTTCGCCGCGGCGAGCGACTGGTTCTTGTCGAGCGCCTCGCTGACGAGCACATCCAAGCTCGGGCTCGCGAATGCGTGCCACCACTCGGGAACAGGCGGCGCACCGAGCTCGAGCTGCTGTGGCGGACCGTGATCGGCCGGTAGTTGCGGACTCGATGGCGCAATCGAGTAGTGGGCGGGCGACGCCACGCTCGGCGGCGTGCGCGGTGGTCCGAAGGCCGCGCAGGCGCTCAGGATCGACGCTGCCGCGACCGAGAACACGCGGGTTGCGAGCAGGTGCCTTTTACTCATGGATGACCCTCCAAAGCCGGCAGAGCCTGCAGGCCGGGCTCGCGGGCCCGTTCGTCGTGGCGGACGCGGAACCAGGCCGCGTAGAGAGCCGGCAGGAAGAAGAGCGTGAGCACTGTGGCCACCGTGATGCCGCCCATGAGCGCGGTGGCCATCGGGCCGAAGAAGTTGCTACGCAGGAGCGGGATCAGTGCGAGCACCGCGGCAGCCGCCGTAACGGTGATCGGCCGGAAGCGCCGCACGGTGGCGCCGACGATGGCCTCGAGGTGCGTATGTCCGCCGCGAACGTCCTGCTCGATCTGGTCGACCAGGATTACGGAGTTGCGCATGATGATGCCGAACATGGCGATCGTGCCCAGTATGGCGACGAAGCCGAACGGCTGATGAAAGAGGAGCAGCGCCGAGACGACGCCGATCAACCCGAGCGGCGCGGTCAACACCACCATGAATACGCGGCTGAAGCTCTGCAGCTGAATCATCAGGATCACGAGCACGGCGATCGCGAGCAGCGGCATCTGCTCGACGATGGAGTTCTGCGCCTTGGCGTTCTGCTCGACGGCGCCGCCGATCTCGATGTGATAGCCGGCCGGCAAATGCGCGCGCAGCTCGGTGAGGCTGAGGTCGATGCGCTGCGTCACATCGAGCCCCTGCGCGCGCGGGCGCACGTCCGATTGCACGGTGATCGTCGGCTCGCGATCGCGCTCCCAGATCACTCCGTACTCGAGGTCATAGCGAACGCGGCCGAGGGTCGTGAGGGGGACGGCCGTGCCGCTCGAGGATGGTAGGGCGTAGCGCTCCAGGGATGAGGGGTCGGCGCGATCGGACGGGGGGGATCGCAGCTCGACCGGGATCAGGAGGTCGCGCTTGCGCAGATGCGCGAGCGTGTACCCGGAGAGCGTCGTCTGCAGGAAGTTCTGCAGATCTTGCGAGTTCACCCCGAGGCGGCGCGCCTGTGCCTGATCGATCTCGAAGCGCACCGAGCGTCCGGCGGGCTCGTCCCAATCAAGCTGAACATTGTGCGTGTCCGGATCGTCCCGGATTCGCCCCGCGAGATCGTCCGCGATCTGCCGGACGGTTGCGATCTGCGGCCCGGACACCCGCAACTGCACGGGAAAGCCCACGGGCGGACCGTTCTCGAGCCGGCTGATGCGGGTGCGCAGACTCGAGTAGCGAGCGCGCAGGAGCTGATCGAGCGAAGCGGCCAGGGCCTCCCGCTCGCGCACGCCCTTCGAGGTGACGACGAACTGGGCGAGATTCGGGGCGGGCAGCTGCTCGTCGAGCGGCAGGAAGAAGCGCGGCGCACCCGCGCCCACGAAGTCGATGTAATGATCGATCTCGCGGCGCCCGTCGAGATCGTGCTCGAAGCGCTGCGCCTCGCGCAGCGTCGCATCGAAGGAGGCATTCTCCGGCAGGCGCAGGTCGACGAGCAACTCCGGCCGATCCGAGCTCGGGAAGAACTGCCGCGGCACGAGCGTGAAGGCCCCGAGCGCGACTACGAAGGCCGTTACCGTGCCGGCAATTACATTCCAGCGATGGCCGATGCACCAGGTCACCCAGCCTCTGAACCGCTGGTAGAAGCGGCCGCCATAGACGTGGGGCTCGACGGCTCCCGGCCGCTCGCCAACAGGATCGTGCGGCCGCTCGGGCAGCAATCGATAGCCCAGCAGCGGGATCACGATGACGGCGGCAAGCCAGGAGAGCAGCAGCGCAATCGCGGAGACCTGGAAGATCGAGCGGGTGTATTCACCGGTGGAGGAGCGCGCGAGCGCAATGGGCAGAAATCCCGCGACCGTGACCAGCGTGCCGCTCAGCATCGGGAAGGCCGTGTGGCTATAGGCGAAGGCTGCCGCCTTCATGCGATCGAAGCCTTGCTCGAGCTTCACGGCCATGGATTCCACCGAGATGATGGCATCGTCGACCAGCAGTCCGAGCGCGAGAATCAGGGT
>DASXNC010000101.1:0-5790 GCA_036495325.1 Steroidobacteraceae bacterium | reverse complement strand
CAGCTGAGCCCCGAGTGGACCATAGTCCCAGAATCCGCTGATCCCCCCGTAAAGCTCCGAGGCGGGATAGATGAAGCCGCGGCGCTTGGCGAGCGCCATGATCTTGTCCATCGACTTCTGGGCCACGGGCGCTACCTCTCGGCGTCGAACGCCCGCGCAGCGAGGCTCTTGTCCGACTTCAGGATGTGCTTTGCCACGCGATGCGAGGGCGTGTGCGGGAGCGATTCGGCAAGCAGCACGAATCTCGGCACTTTCATCGGCGCGAGCCGCTCCCGGCACCACTCCACGATCTCGCGCGGCGCAAGGGACTCGCCCGGCTTCGGCACGATGACGACGAGGATCTCTTCCTCGCCGAGCGGCGATGGCACGCCGACCGCGGCCGCTTCGAGTACGCGCGGGTGCTCGCCGATCACGCGATCGAGCTCGGCGCCGGCGATGTTCTCGCCGCGTCTGCGGATGATGTCCTTCTTGCGCGCGACGAAATAGAAGTATCCGTCCGCGTCGCGGCGCACGAGATCACCCGTGAGGAACCAACCATCGCGGAAGGCCGCCGCCGTCTGGACCGGATCGTCGAGATATTCCTTGAACATCATCGGTGTGCGCACCACGAGCTCGCCCGTCTCGCCGAGCGGCCGATCATGGCCCTCATCGTCGATGACCCTGAGCTCGGAGAACGCGCCCGGATAAACCGGATGCACCGCGGGCAGACCGATGCTGCCCGCCTTGTGCGGGCCGAGAAACGGATTGCAGCAGGCGCCTGGAATCTCGCTCATGCCGTAGCCCTCGATGAGCGCGGGCACGTGGAATTCGCCGCCGAACACCTGAGCCATGCGGTCGCTGATCGGTCCGCCGTAGAGCTTCGCGATGCGGTGGTCCGGATCGAATTCCGTGCGGGAACGGTTGATGAGGATATTGCCCACGGCCGCGAGAAAATTGAACTCGGTCGCGCCGTTCTCGGCCGCGAGCCGCCAGAAGCGCGATGCGCTGAAGCGCGGCACGGTGATCAGCATGCCCCCAGAGGCTATCGCGCCGCCCAGCGAGTAGAAGAGCGCATTGATGTGGAAGAACGGCATGACCGTGAGCAGGCGCTCCTCGGGCTGCAGATACATGCGCGAGACGAAACCCTCGGCAGCGAGGATGTACGTTCGGTGAGTGTGCACGACGCCTTTCGGAAAGCCGGTCGTGCCCGAGGTATAGATGACGACCACGGCGTCGCCCGGCTGCGCTGCGACATCCGATACGGCCCCACTTGCCGGGGCGCCCGCGAGCTCGCGCAGCCGCGCGCGAACATCGGTTGCGGAGGCCGCCTCCACGCCCCACTCCGCGAGCGAGATGACGGGCCGGCCTTGCGACACCTGCTCGAGAACTTCGCGTACGCGGTCGACCTCCGCGGCTTGCGCGACGACGAGGCTCGCGCGCGAGTGGCGCAGGAGGTACTCGAGATCCCCCCGGCTCGCCGCGGGATTGAGAGGAATGAACACCGCGCCGAGCCGCGCAGCCGCGAGGAACAGTACGACACTCAGGTCCGAGTTGAGCGCAACGAGCGCCAGTCGCGAGCCGCGGCCGATGCCGCGGCGCACGAGCAGCCGTGCGAGAAGTTCGCTCGCCTCCTCGAGCTCGCGGTAGCTCCACTCGCGCTGCTCGACCCGCAGCACGGGCTTGTCCGGCTGCGCCTGCGCGCGGGCCGCGAGAAACGACGGAATCGTTCCGGCGTGCGGCGCGAAACGCGCGAGCACGGCCGCCGGTGTGAGCGCCGCGGTCTCCTCGTGCACGGTTATCGAGGGGCCGTCACGCCGCCTTGCGCAGGCGGAAATCGTAGTGCGCGGTGTAGTACGGCGCGTTCATCTGCTCGCCCGTCGGAGCACGCCCCGGTGCGCAGCGCTCGAATTTCACGACGAGCGAATCCTTCGTCCCGAAGACCGCGTCGGAGTCGAGGTAGGGACTGTCGGCGACGAACAGATGCGTAGTCACCGGGTCATAACCCGGCGCGGAGACGATCATGTGGATGTGCCCGGGCCGATAGGGATGACGGCCCATGGCGCGCAGCATCCGCCCGACCGGCCCGTCGGTCGGCACGGGGTAGTAGTTCGGTCGGATCGACCGGAACATATAGCGACCTTCCGCATCGGTGCGAATCTTGCCGCGCGCGCGCATCTCCGTCTCGCCCGGTATCTGCATGTCGTAGTTGCCCTCGCCGTCGCCGGACCAGATGTCGAGCAGCGCTCCCGCGATCGGACGTCCCTCGACATCGAGCACCCGGCCCGAATAGAAGGTGGGATCACCCTTGACGCCCTCGGCGAGGTCGCCGCCGAGAGGCCGCTCCGGCGCGCCTTCCCAGTAGTAGGGACCGAGCACCGTCGATTCGAGCGAGCCGTGCTCCGGGGGGTGATTGATCGAGATCGTGAGAATCGAGACGCCGAGCGTGTCGGAGAGCAGGATGAACTCCTGGCGCTTGTCCGTGCACGTCTTGCCGACATCGGTCAGGAATTGAATCGCTTCGAACCACTCCTTCTCCGTGAGTTTCACGTCGCGGATGAAGTCGTGCAGGTGAGTCACGAGCGAGGTCATCACCTGTTTGAAGCGCGGATCCGGACTCCCCGCGAGCCGCTCGATCACGGCCCGCGTGATGGTCTTCTCGTCGAACTGAGGCATGGCGTCCCCCTTTTAGCGAATCCCTGGGCGCACCCGCGGGTCCGCGAGGGCCCTCGCGCGCGTACTGTCGCGTCTCATGGGACCGTGAAGCCGCCGTCCATCACGAGCGTATGACCCGTGACGTAGGAGGCCGCATCGGAGCAGAGCCAGAGGATGCCGGCGGCGATCTCCTCGGGCTGCGAGATGCGTCCCATGGGCACGCCCGCGGCGATCGTCGCAAGATCGACGTGACCGTGGACCATGCGATGCAGAAGGCCCGTATCGACGGGTCCGGGCGCAACGGCGTTCACGCGGATCTTTGCCGGCGCCACCTCGAGCGCAGTCGCCTTCGTGAGACCGACGACGGCATGCTTGCTCGCCGTGTACAGCGCAATGTTCGCCATGCCCGTGACGCCCGCACAGGAGGCGGTATTGACGATCGCGCCGCCGCCGTGCGCGAGCATGTGCGGAATCTCGTGCTTCAGACCGTGCCACACCCCGCGCAGGTTCGTGCCGATCAGGCGGTCGAAATCGTCCGCCGTAGTTTCGTGCACCGGTCCGTAGCGGCCCTCGGTGCCGGCGTTGTTCACCGCGAAGTGGATGCGACCGAACCGCTCCGCGGCGTGCTCGATCACGCCGCGCACGGCGGACTCCTCGCGCACGTTCGCCTCGAGGAAGAAACTCGCCCCGCTCGAGCGGCGCACCTCGGCCTCGACCGAACGGCCCTCCTCGGCGCCGAGACCCGCGATCACCACGTGGGCGCCGGCCGCGGCGAACGCGAGTGCCGTCGAGCGACCGATCCCCGCCGTTGCGCCGAACACGACGGCCGTCTTGCCCTGGAAATCGCTCGCTGGCATGAGTGAAACCGAAATCGCGCGCAGGCGCGTGAAAACCGACTGTAGTCGCGCCCTGCAGCGCGGGCAAGCGGAAGAAGCTTCCGCGACGCGGCCGCCCGTCACGCGCGCTGCCTTCGGATGAGCCGGTGCGCGCGCCGGCCGTACCGAGTGGGAGGTGTCCTCACCGCGCAGCGGCGGCGAGCCTCACAGCAATGCGACCGTACGTGATCGGCACGTGGTATCGCAGGTGCACCGCGCGCCACGCGTCGAATTGCGCGAGCTGCAATTCGGGAGGCTGCGCGGGCCATGAGGGCTGCTTGAGGTAGCGCCACACGTACTCGCGCATGAATCCCGCAGCCTCGACGCGATCGAGATCATCGAAGTACCGAGACCCGAAATCGGGATCGTCGCGTTCGAGCTGGCGGAACAGGCCCACTGTGACGCGGCGTGCGCGCACCTCTTCCTCGAAGGTCGGTGGACGGACGCCGAGCGGAAGCGGTGCCGTATCGCTCTCGCTCGCCGCGGCCGCCGCGCGCGTGTACAGATAGACCGTCCAGAGCTTGCGCTCGCCGGCCGGAGTTGCCGGGTCCCAGAGAATCTCCACGTAGCGCGGCGCGGCAGCCGTTTGCAAGCCGCCCGGCGGGGGCGCTGCGGCGGGCGCGGACGCAGCCGCCGCGAGGGCGCCGAGAAGCGCAGTCGAGACGGCCACGAGCGCCCCGAATCGCGCGAATCGCCGCCCCTCGGCGCTCGGGCGGGAATCCCCGTATTGATGCTGCCGCACCGCTCGCCCCATCCCCCTTCACAATGTCCGGCTCGAGCATGCTGCAACGGTCATGCCGCGGGGGAGATCGCTCGGCGAGGCAGACACTTACGGACCCGTGAGCTCCCGCCGCGCCTCGGGGCTGTCAAGCTGACCGACGCGCGGGTGGGGGATCGGCGGACACCCCAGCGAGACTTCGGGGCGCGTCCGCGCCGCGGTCCCGTCCGGGTCATTCCGCCGTAGCGGGGTCGATGACGCCCGTGACGAGCGAGATCTTATTCGCAGGGAACCCGCCGAGCTCGGCGTGCCGGCGCACGAGCGACTCGTCGGCCGCGTGATAGATGCAGTAGACCTTGTCCGGCGTCACGTAGCTCTGGACCCACTGAATGCTCGGTCCGAGGCTGCTCAGCACCCCGCAGGACTTCTTCGAGATTGCCTTCAATTCGGCGGGGCTCAGTTTCCCCGCCCCAGGGATGTCGCGCTCAATGACGAATTTCGGCATGGGATGCTCCCTCGCATGAAAGACGAGCTGCAGTGTCGCGCACATCGTGGTGCGTGTCTTGAAACACGTCTGAATAAATTCTAAAGCGCCAGCCCGACATCGCGGTGCCAGAGAAAGTGCCTGATATTCAAAGAATTGGCGAGGTCTTGCTGATTTGACTCGCCGCACGGGCGCGGCGCCGGCGTCAGGGGACACCGAGCCGCCCCCATCGCATCAATTGCGGCTGGCGAGCTGCACAGGCGCCCTCACGACGATCCCATGTGCGGCGGCGATGGCCGTCAATGCCGGGGCATTGACGTTTGCGACGGCCTCGCGAATCGCCGTGCGGACGCAGTCATGGTACGGCCTCACTTGCCTGAGATTGCGATCGCGGTCCTGGCTAAGGCCTCGGCAGACATCTCGCGCGGCCAGGTCGAGGCGCTGATAGAGCGCCGCCGAGCCGGTGCCGCGCGCGATATCAAGATCTGCGAAGTGCACGGTCTGGGAGGGAAACTCGATGCTAGGGTGCGTCGCTGCGCTCGCGTAGCGGCTCACGACGAGGACGGCCAGGGCGCAGATGGGTGCGATGCTCTTCATGACGGTCTCCTTGCTGCGTGGGTTCGAACTTCGCCTCTCGGCGGTCCGTCTCACTGGGCGGCTCGTACGATCGGCTTGCGTGCAGGATCTCCGACCCCTGCGCGCAGGTCTTGAAGCGCTCCTGAATCGCTCGTGAAATCTCGCTCAGGCGAGCACGACGCGCGCCTATAATCGGTGCCCGCTCGCGCAGACGCGCCAGGCGGCGCGGCCCCCATGGATTTGATACGCGTCGGACCCTTCGAGCTCTATCCTTCGGAGCGGCTGCTGCGCGCCGGCGGCAAGCCTTTGGAGCTCGGCGCGCGCGCATTCGATCTGCTCCTCGTGCTCGTAGAGAATCCCGGTCGGCTCGTGAGCAAAGCGACTCTCATCGAGCGCGTGTGGCCGCGACTGGTCGTGGATGAGAACAATCTGCCGGCGCAGATCGCGAGCTTGCGACGGGCTCTCGGGGCGGGTGCGATCCGCACCGTGCCGGGCTTCGGCTACCG